>NZ_JAVRCE010000061.1:0-49883 GCF_034530915.1 Nostoc sp. DedQUE09 | reverse complement strand
CTGAGTGCTGAGTGCTGAGTGCTGAGTAACGAGTGCTGAGTGCTGAGTGCTGAGTAACGAGTAACGAGTGCTGAGTGCTGAGTGCTGAGTAACGAGTAACGAGTGCTGAGTGCTGAGTGCTGAGTGCTGAGTCAAAAAAGTAATAATCGCAAGTCACCTAAACAGTGCTGTTAGCGGTAGTGGGACGTTTAGCCCGTGCTGAGTAACGAGTGCTGAGTCAAAAAAGTAATAATTGTACTGGCTCAATGCCCCGCTAACGGCACTCAGCACTCCTGAAGTCGCTTTGCTTCGAATTCAAAATTCAAAATTCAAAATATTTTCAAATAAGATAAGGGCCGAGTCGCATTTGGCACTACTATTGCAAATTACTCGTTCGGGTTCCCGCCTTAGTGGTGTCTGGGCTAACGTGTTCACCATTTGTCACAATAAGAAGACGGTTATATCACTTCCAGGAACTTGTCGGCAATAAAATCAGCCTCAGCGGCACGTCGTGGATGACGACGGTTGCAAGCTGTAGAGATACACTGCCATAAATAGGATCTGGAATGAATAGACAATGATCGATGAAAATAAACAAATAAACAATACAAGCCAGCAATTGGGTGAACCAACAGAGGTAAAGCAAGCAATGAAGAGTGACTTCCCAGCCCAAACTAATTTCAATGAATCTGGCAGCGAGGTGACAGAGCAAGTGGCAGCCCAAACAAATATATCAGGCGATACTGCTGTCAATTCAGAAAATAGCGTCGCTGCAACTGAAAAAACTGAAGTAGAAAGGGCAGCTTTGGTAGAACTGACTCAACAAATCGAGTCCGTCAAAACGCAACTAGAAGAGCGTAGTACTCAATATATGCGGATTGCCGCTGATTTTGAGAATTACCGAAAACGCACTAGCAAAGAAAAAGAAGACCTAGAGTTGCAGGTGAAGCGGAATACGATTTTGGAATTGTTACCAGTAGTCGATAATTTTGAGCGGGCGCGATCGCACCTCAAACCGCAATCTGAGGGCGAAATGACCATGCACAAAAGTTACCAAGGCGTTTACAAACAATTAGTAGATAGCTTGAAACGCTTGGGTGTATCACCAATGCGTCCCGAAGGTCAAGAATTCGATCCTAACCTGCATGAAGCAGTAATGCGGGAACCTACGGATGAACATCCTGAAGGAACAGTGTTAGAAGAGTTAGTGCGCGGATATTACTTGGGCGATCGCGTGCTACGCCATGCAATGGTCAAAGTAGCTGCTCCCAAGGAAGATACACCTTTTGCACCAGAAGATCAGTCGAGTTCAGCCAGCAGTTAAGCTGTAGTCGCTCGCCTCGCTGACCTCAAGTGCCTGGGTTATAGCAAGGACGAGCATCGCGTACCTCAAACTTGGACAAGGCTTTGGATAACTCTCTGTGTTTCAACTTCTTTCTTGCTACCAGCAACAGGGGTTCCACAGACGTTATCCGCTAGCCTCGGTTCTTAGCAAAAAAGTTAGTCCGCGACAGATTACAGCAGAAAGACTCGGTAAAAATACTGGTAAGTATGGGAAAAGTTATTGGGATCGACTTAGGCACTACTAACAGTTGCGTCGCAGTTTTGGAAGGCGGTCAACCACTGGTGATCTCCAATTCTGAAGGTGGACGAACTACTCCAAGTATCCTGGGATTTGGGAAGAGTGGCGATCGCTTGGTTGGTCAATTGGCAAAACGCCAAGCCGTAACCAATGCCGAAAACACAATTTACAGTATTAAACGATTCATCGGGCGGCGTTGGGAAGAGACTGAAATAGAACGCGATCGCGTCCCCTACAACTGTGTCAAAGGTCGAGATGAGACCGTTGATGTCCAAATTCGCTCAAAAAACTACACGCCACAAGAACTATCCGCCATGATCCTGCAAAAGCTCAAGCAGGATGCGGAAAACTTCTTGGGTGAGGAGGTGACTCAGGCAGTAATTACCGTACCAGCATATTTCACAGATGCTCAAAGACAAGCAACTAAAGATGCTGGCACGATTGCTGGATTAGAAGTCCTGCGAATCATCAATGAACCAACAGCTGCGGCTTTAGCTTTCGGATTGGAAAAGCAAGACCAAGAGCAGTTAATTTTAGTATTTGACTTGGGAGGCGGTACCTTCGATGTATCGATCCTGCAACTTGGGGATGGCGTTTTTGAAGTTAAGGCGACTTGTGGTAACAACCACTTAGGGGGAGACGACTTTGATAATGCGATCGTCCTTTGGATGATGGAACGTTTCCAGCAACAAGAGCAAATCGACCTTTCCCAAGACAAAATGGCACTGCAACGCCTGCGGGAAGCAGCGGAAAAGGCCAAAATTGAACTCTCCAGTATGGTGAATACCTCCATCAACTTGCCCTTTATCACAGCTGATGATACTGGGCCAAAGCATCTGGAGATGGAACTCAGCCGCTCGAAATTTGAAGAACTCGCCGCGAAATTAATTGAAGCGACCATCGAACCATTGATCCAATCGCTCAAAGATGCGGATCTCAAACCAGAAGCCATAGATCGGATTATTTTGGTAGGTGGTTCTACCCGTATTCCGGCAGTCCAAAACGCGCTAATTAAGTTTTTCAACGGCAAAGCTCCCGATCGCTCCATCAACCCTGATGAAGCCGTAGCATTGGGAGCAGCTATTCAAGCAGGTGTGTTAGGTGGTGAAGTCGATAATCTCTTACTACTGGATGTCACCCCTCTTTCCTTGGGAATTGAAACTTTGGGTGAAGTGTTCACCAAAATTATTGAACGCAACACCACAATTCCTACGAGTCGGTCACAAGTTTTTTCCACCGCAGTTGATGGGCAAACCTCAGTGGAAATTCACATCCTCCAAGGTGAACGGGCGATGTCACGAGATAACAAGAGTCTCGGCAAGTTTCTGCTTGCAGGAATTCCCCCATCTCCCCGTGGCGTACCGCAAATTGAAGTATCCTTTGAAATCGATGTCAACGGCATCCTGAAGGTTTCTGCCCAAGATAAAGGTACAGGTAGAGAACAGAGTATCAGGATTACCAATACAGGTGGTTTGAGTAGCAACGAAGTCGAACGGATGCGCCAAGAGGCCGAACTGTTTGCCGAAGAAGATAGAAGACGTAAAGAACTGGTTGAACTCAAAAACCAAGCAGATAATTTGTTGTTCAGTTATGAATCTACGATCAAGGATAATAGCAACTTTATTGGCGAGCAGATGAAAACTTTGGCTAGTGAAAAAGTTGCACAACTCCAAGCGGCAATGATTGATTCCAGCATTTCCACAGTGGAATTTAAACAGCGCTTAGACGACTTCCAACAAACCTTGTTTGCAATTGGTGCTGATGTTTACAATCGAGCTAACAGCCAAACTGATGAGATTGAGGCGGGTTCATCTGGTCACTTTACCCCAGAAGTAGACTCACCAATGAATGGCACACTAATACCACAATTCAACTTTGATTTTGACGAAGAAAGTACCGCTCAGGCTGATTATGAGGCGATAGATTAGGGGTTGGGTATGGGGCATTGGGCACAATAAGCAGAGGAGCAAGGGGGCAGAGGGGCAGAGGGGAAAAACTTACTGTAACTTCTCCTCTGCTCCCCTGCTCCCCTGCCCCCTTGCTCCTAATTTGCAAATTTTTATTAAGACATTTTAATATATCTAAATATTTAGCGAAGTTTCACAAGACCCCAGTCGTTTGCTAGATTGTAGAAGCAAATTACTTTGGGCTAGGCAATGTGCAAGTTCAGAGCCAATCTAAAGCTAAGGGTGGTTTTCCACACCTAATGGTGCGGCTAGCCCCTCTGGTTGATGGGCGAGGTTTTCCTCTCCTACGTAGCACAATTGTAAAAGAGACAGCCGACTCGGCAGTGAGAAGTCTGGGCAGAGGCTTCCCCTGTTCCTAACTTCTATAGCTTTTGTCGTCTCCCACGAGGAAAGCACCTGTTGCTCAAGATTGTCGGTGATTTTTGTAAAAGGTAAAGGGTAAAATCAGTTATTAACAAAAATTAATTTTATCTTCTGCCTGCCCTCCGGCAAGCCGCCCTCTAAAGGATAATGTGTTGCTCTTGCATATCTGTAAGCAAAACGCTTATCCATAGGGTAGCAAGTGACCGTGAATAACGTTCTACTGACTTCTGCTTTCTTCCTTCTAACTTTTACCTTTGCTATATGGCCCGCGACTATTATGAAATCCTGGGTGTCTCTCGTGACACTGACAAAGAAGAAATCAAACAAGCCTATCGCCGTCTAGCCCGGAAATATCACCCAGATGTGAACAAAGAACCGGGGGCGGAGGATCGCTTTAAAGAAATTAACCGCGCTTATGAGGTACTCTCAGAACCCGAAACCCGCGCTCGTTACGATCGCTTTGGGCCAGAGGGTGTATCTGGTGCTGGCGCGGGCTTTCAAGATGTCGGCGATATGGGTGGTTTTGCCGATATCTTTGAAAGCATTTTTAGTGGCTTTGCTGGCGGTATGGGTAATCCCACCCAACAAAGACGCCGCAGTGGGCCTGCGAGGGGTGATGACCTGCGGCTAGACCTGAAGTTAGACTTTCGGGAAGCGATATTTGGCGGCGAAAAAGAAATTCGCATTTCCCATCTAGAAAATTGCGAAGTTTGTAGCGGTTCTGGTGCTAAACCTGGAACCCGTCCTCGGACTTGTTCGACTTGTGGCGGATCGGCTCAAGTCCGCCGTGTGACTAGAACACCTTTTGGTAGTTTCACCCAAGTCTCGACTTGTCCCACCTGTAATGGAACAGGGATGGTAATTGAAGATAAGTGTGACGCGTGTGATGGTAAGGGCGCAAATCAAGTTACAAAGAAACTCAAAATTACCATTCCAGCAGGGGTGGATAATGGCACACGTTTGCGGATTTCTAGTGAAGGAGATGCCGGTCAACGTAGTGGCCCTCCTGGGGATTTATACGTTTACTTGTTCGTAAATGAGGACGAGGAATTTCAACGAGATGGGATTAATATTCTCTCGGAAATCAAAATTAGCTACCTGCAAGCGATTTTAGGTTGTCGGTTAGAGGTAGATACAGTAGATGGGCCGGTAGAACTAATCATTCCAGCTGGAACTCAGCCGAATACAGTGATGAAGTTGGAAAATCGCGGCGTACCCCGCTTGGGTAATCCCGTAAGTCGTGGGGATCACATGCTGAACGTATTAATTGATATTCCCAATAAAATCACCCCAGAGGAGAGGGAACTGCTGGAGAAGCTAGCTAAAATTAAGGGCGATCGCACTGGTAAAGGCGGTCTAGAAGGATTCTTGGGAAATTTATTTAAGTGATAATGCCTTCTTCTGTTTTAACTCCCGATGCTCAACTTGATTTACGCGGCACCCCTTGCCCGATTAATTTTGTGCGGACAAAACTACGTCTAGAGAAAATGCCATTGGGAGGTTTGCTAGAAGTCTGGCTAGACCCTGGTGAGCCGATTGAGCAGGTTCCTGATAGTTTGACAATGGCAGGTTATCAGGTGGAACAAATTACAGACTGCACTAGTTATTTTTCTCTGTTAGTGCGCCGTCCAGTTGCTAACCAATGACAGGGGAAATTTTTGAGGTAACTGGACAGTTATTGGGTACGGTGGTGGCTGTACAGGCTAATTTTTACCGAGTACAGATGGATCAAGAGGCAGGGGAGCAGAGGAGCAGGGGAGCAGAGGAGAAACTAGATTTAAATGCCCTTCTGCCCCACTGCCCGTCGCCTCCTCTTTTGCTTTGTACTCGGCGAACACGGCTGAAAAAAATTGGGCAACAGGTGATGGTAGGCGATCGCGTTGTGGTAGAAGAGCCAGATTGGGCTGGGGGACGGGGTGCGATCGCTGAGGTTTTACCCCGCCAAAGTGAGTTAGATCGTCCGGCGATCGCCAATGTCAACCAAATTCTATTGGTATTTGCCGTTGCCGATCCACCGTTGGAACCTTATCAGTTGAGCCGGTTTCTGATTAAGGCTGAGTCTACTGGTTTAGATGTGCTTTTATGTTTGAATAAAAGTGATTTAATTTCACCGCAGGAACAACAACAAGTTAGCGATCGCCTCCTTGGTTGGGGCTATCAGCCAATATTTATCAGTGTTAAAGATGGCATAAATACTGAGCAAGCAGCCAGATATTTGAGCAATAAAATTACTGTAATCGCTGGGCCTTCTGGTGTTGGTAAATCCAGCCTGATTAATACGCTGATTGACTCTCTTCATCTGCGAGTTGGAGAAGTTTCTGGTAAACTGGCTCGTGGTCGTCATACCACTCGGCATATAGAATTATTTGAGTTACCTAGTGGTGGAATGCTTGCAGACACTCCCGGTTTTAATCAGCCGGACATGGATTGTGTACCAGAAGAATTAATCCACTATTTCCCAGAAGCCAGAAAGCGGTTAGCAGTTGCTAGCTGTCGGTTTAGTGATTGTCTGCATCGAGACGAGCCTGAGTGCGTTGTGCGGGGAGACTGGGAACGATACGAACATTATTTAGAATTTTTGGACGCTGCGATCGCTCATCAAACACAGCTACACCAACAAGCCGATCCAGAATCCACCATGAAGTTAAAAAGCAAAGGCAAAGGGCAAAGTCAATACGAACCCAAGTTAGAAAGTAAAAAATATCGCCGGATTTCCCGAAAGAGTCAGTTACAAGACTTGCAAGAGTTATATCGGGATGAGGAATAAAAAGTGCGATGTCTATAACAGGCTGCACCTACGCACTCATAATGCAAAGGTTAGTCACGATAGCATAGAGACAAACATAAAAAACTATCTTGTATGTCTCAGCCCCTTGCTGCCACCGCTAGTTTAGAAGATGTCACTGAGAGTATAATTTTCCCACCAGGTGATATCTTTAGTGACGAACCCCCCTTGGAATCTGACTTACACCGCGAACAAATTGATTTGCTTATCCGCCTGATTAAATGGTGGTGGCGCGATCGTCAGGATTTTTATGCTACCGGCAACCTGACGATCTATTTCAGTCCCAACCAGAAAAAGTCAGAAGAATTTCGAGGCCCTGATTTCTTTGTGGTTTTAGATACAGAGAAAAAAGACCGTAAAAGCTGGGTTGTGTGGCAAGAAGATGGTAAATATCCCAATGTAATTATTGAGCTATTATCTAACTCTACTGCCTCGGTTGATAAAGGTTTAAAAAAGCAAATTTACCAGAATACATTTCGTACTCCAGATTACTTTTGGTTTGACCCAAATAACTTAGAATTACAGGGATTTCACTTAGTTGATGGGCAATATCAAGACCTTGTACCCACTGAGGTGGGTTGGTTGTGGAGTCAGCAGTTAGGGCTGTATTTGGCAGTATATTTGGGCAAATTACGCTTCTTTACACCAGATAGACAGTTGGTGATGTTGCCAGAGGAAGAATCAAACCAACAATTAGAGCAAGCAAGCCAACAATTAGAGCAAGCAAGCCAACAATTAGAGCAAGCAAGCCAACAATTAGAGCAAGCAAACCAACAATTAGAACAAGAACGTCAACGGGCTGCAATATTGGCAGAACGTTTACGAGCCGCAGGTATCGATCCTGGGCAAATATTCTAACAATAGAATTTTATCTCTAAACTAGCTATAGAAAAATAATGCTATGAACCAAACAATATCCGATCAAGTCCGTTGGACAACCTCAGACTTAGAATTACTCACAACTGACGAATGGAAGCGCTATGAGATTATTGACGGAGAGCTATTTGTGACTAGAGCGCCTCACTGGAGACATCAGCGAACTGGTGGTAATATTTATTTAGAATTAGAAATTTGGTCTCGTTCCAGTAAACTAGGTGAACCTATTACAACTCCCGGCATAATTTTTACAGATGCCGATAATGTCATACCCGATCTAGTTTGGATTAGTCATGAGCGTTTAGCACAATTGCTAGATGATGAAGGGCATTTGAGAGGAGCGCCAGAACTGATTGTGGAAGTGCTTTCTCCTGGGACAACTAACGAACGTAGAGATCGAGAAGCCAAGCTAAAACTATATTCATCCACAGGAGTCCAAGAATATTGGATTGCAAATTGGCAATTACAGCAGCTAGAAGTTTATCGCCGAGAAACTGCCCAATTAAAACTGATCGCAACCTTGTTGGCTGATGACGAAATCACATCACCACTGTTACCAGGTTTCGGCGTTCGAGTTCAGGGTTTTTTTGCATAATTCTAGGGTAGGCGTAGCCCGCACTTCTCTACGAAACGCTGCGCGAACGGCTTGGCTCAGTGACCACCGTAGGCATCGCTCATCAAACTCAGCTGCACCAACTAGCTAGCTAAAAGGCAAAGTCAATACGAACCTAAGTTAGAAAGTAAAAAATACTGCCACATTTCTCGGAAAACTCAGCTATAAATGACGTTTTTTTAAACCAATGTGAGTCTCCTACAGAAACGCACGTTAAGCCAGAATATTGCCGAGAGAAGAAGCAAATCCACAATTGAATAAGTCGACGATCAAAATTCAATTTATGTGAAGAAATATAAACTTGGAGCAGGGGTGTTAGGCCATATGCTATACTACCTTGAATTTTTGAGGCGAGTTAGCTGAAAAATTGGCAGAACGCTTACAAGGCAAAGGTCTTGAACCAGAATAAATATTTTCAGTGCAGAATTATACAATAAACAAATAAGTAGATATTACAACTAGTTAACAACAAAAGGCGATGGAAGCATAACAAATGTTGTGTCCTCACAAGCACTGTAATTAACTCAATTGAAAACTATTCTTACAATCCCCATAAAGTCTTAAAATATTGTTAATTTCTGCCAAACCTCTCGACCTTCAACTTACAAGTATCACCCCAAAATCACTATGGCTATCGGCTACGTCGCGCTTGTACTCCACGCACATCTGCCCTTCGTTCGTCACCCGGAAAGTGACTACGTGCTGGAGGAAGAATGGCTCTATGAAGCCATCACAGAAACCTACATCCCCTTATTGAAAGTATTTGAAGGCTTAAAGCGAGACGGTATCGACTTTAAAATCACGATGAGTATGACACCCCCTTTAGTGTCAATGCTTCGCGATCCTCTGCTTCAAGAACGCTACGAAGCACACTTAGCTCAACTAGAAGAACTTGTAGCACTAGAAGTAGAACATAATGTCAACAACGGGCATCTTCGTTATTTAGCCGAACATTACGCGACTGAGTTTAGCGAAGCGCGTCAGCTATGGGAACGCTACGGCGGTGACTTGGTGACAGCTTTTAAGAAGTTCCAAGACAGTAACAACCTGGAAATCATCACTTGCGGCGCTACTCACGGCTATTTACCGTTGATGAAAATGTATCCACAAGCAGTGTGGGCGCAAATTCAGGTAGCCTGCGAACATTACGAGCAAACCTTTGGACAAGCGCCCAGAGGCATTTGGTTGCCGGAATGTGCCTACTATGAAGGTTTAGAGCGGATGCTAGCTGATGCTGGGTTACGCTATTTCCTCACTGATGGGCATGGCATCCTTTACGCTCGTCCCCGGCCGCGCTTTGGCACTTATGCCCCAATTTATACAGAAACTGGTGTTGCTGTTTTTGGTCGAGATCATGAATCTTCCCAACAGGTATGGTCTTCTGAAGTGGGTTATCCTGGGGCGGCAGAATATCGAGAATTTTACAAAGATTTGGGCTGGGAAGCAGAATATGAGTACATCAAGCCCTACATCATGCCCAATGGCCAGCGGAAAAATACGGGTATTAAGTATCACAAAATTACGGGGCGGGGCTTAGGTCTCTCAGATAAGGCGCTCTACGATCCTTATTGGGCTAGGGAAAAGGCAGCAGAACACGCCGCTAATTTTATGTATAATCGAGAGCGGCAATCTGAGCATCTCTATGGTATAATGCAGCGTCCGCCAATTATCGTTTCGCCTTATGACGCAGAGTTATTTGGACATTGGTGGTATGAAGGTCCTTGGTTCATTGATTACCTATTCCGCAAGTCGTGGTATGACCAAGGAACATATCGAATGACCCATTTAGCAGACTATTTGCGAGAGCAGCCGACACAGCAAGTTTGTCGTCCTTCACAGTCCAGTTGGGGTTTCAAGGGTTTCCACGAGTATTGGTTGAATGAGACGAACGCCTGGGTTTATCCGCATTTGCACAAAGCTGCTGAACGGATGATTGAAATCTCGCAACTTGAGCCAGAAGATGAGTTGGGGGAAAAAGCATTGAACCAAGCAGCGCGGGAATTGTTATTAGCACAATCTTCCGACTGGGCATTTATTATGCGGACAGGAACGATGGTACCCTATGCAGTTAGAAGGACGCGATCGCACCTAATGCGGTTTAATAAGCTCTACGAAGACGTTAAAATCGGCAAAATTGACAGCGGTTGGCTGGAAAAAGTCGAGTTAATGGATAATATCTTCCCGGAAATCAACTATCGCGTCTACCGTCCGCTATAGTCTCACAAAAAATAAATAGGGTGGGTATTGCCACCCTATATTAGTTAAAAAAAGATAAGCTATCTAGGTAAATATTTCATGATGAGTTAGACCTTGCCTATGTCCTCCTGGATGAAGTTAAAGTTAGGAGAGATCGAGGAAATTACATGAATCGACGTGTAAAATTTCACTCTAATGTCTTAAGTTTTTGTTACATACTTATAAATTTTTTCGCCTACTTACTATATTTATTCTAAAACCTAATGAATTACTTAGCCTGGATTATATTATTTATAATTAATTGCTAACGCCTAGTTCAATTACTGCTTTTCCAATCTTCACAACATGCACGATAAAAATTATCATAATAATCAACGAATTATTCATTTAAATGAAGTTTCTGCCATTGACTTTCCTGTTTCTAATGTCTATAAGTATAAATGCCGTGTGCATTTTGTGTCTAACGATGGTAAGACTTTTTTGCAGAAAGATTTGTTTGCACGAATGCAGCCCAACTGGTTGGTAGAGTTGAAGAATAAGGGTCACTGCACAATTTCTATCACACTCTGCTATCGAAAAGGAGATATTACTAATCCTTGGCAAGAGGCTGAAACCGTTACATTTGCAACACAGGAATATTTCCAGGGAGACTCTAATGCGGATCTAGAGTTTCCCATTACAACCTGGAGTCAGGCACCACAGCTAAAGCTAAAAGTACGACTAACGCAAAGCATAAATGAAGGTGATAGCAGTACTGTTACTATATTTGGCAGACAAAATGGGATGCGATCGCTGCGCCGTCAAGATAATAATGGCAATGCTGAGGTTGAACTACCCCAACCCACTTCTCTAACCCTACAAGAGGAAGTACTGGTAAAAGACGCATGGAACAAACTGCGAGCTTGGAAAGAACTCCAGATGGAAAAGTTTTTCAAGCGTTTGTTGCTGGAAGAACCAGACTTGGAATATCTGTTTGGGGAAGCGATCGACAGCATGGCAGACTTTTTCTATGAATTGTTTGACTGCTGTGTTCACCAACTGCAACCAGAGACTCAAAATATCATTGGCGAACCCCTAATGGGTGTGCCACCAGAACGAGAGCATGGGTTCAAGACCGTTGAAGAGTACGGCAAGTTTTTTGCAGATATAGGAATGCGTCCTCATCATTGGGTAAAAGCACGCCAGATTTGGATGTGGATGCTGCCGTCGATTCCCTACTTGGAAGAATACGATCGCGAGGAGCTAAAGAAAGGCGCAAACTCTGCTCTCTACAAGTTCTTCAATACCCATGTGATTCTGCCGATGGTAAATGCGATTCGCCATTATGAAGCAGCTCTACCAGCAGAACTATTGTTAAAAATGGCAGATTCCTGGCTAATCATGAGCCAAAACAAGCAGCAGATGGGAATTGAATTCTACCAGATGCTGTTTGAGAAATATCCGTTTGTGCTGCCCATTTTTGGACGGGCAGACATGGATTATCTTTCGCTGCACTTATTCCAGGCACTAGAATTTTTGGTCAACTGCCTCAAAGCTGGTAGTAGCGATGAGATGTTGCGCGAACTACGCTTTTTGGGACAAGTACATGGTAGTGCAGATGTACCTACCTGTGCCTATCCAGCAATTACAGACTGCATGATTGCCTTAATGGAACGGCATATCCCCGATTTTACGCCAGAAGTGCGCCAGGCATGGGTGACGTTAATTGAACGAGTGATCAACGTCATTAAGCTGCCCAAGCTGAATGAAGAACGATTATTGAAAAAAGCCAAACAATTTTTAGAGTTAATCGCATCTGAGCAAGCTTGGGAACTGGAGGATAAGGAACGGCGATGGCAAGAAATTAAAGAGGAAGTCAAAGCAACAGGTACTTATACACACACCTATGAAGAACTAGCTTATGGGGCGCAAGTAGCTTGGCGCAATGCTTCCAAATGTGTGGGGCGAATAGCCTGGAATAATATGGTAGTACGCGATCGCCGTCACGTTACCGACCCGGATGAAATGTTCCGCGAACTAGGAGAACACGTCCGCTTTGCCACTAACGGCGGCAATCTGCAAATTACCATGACTGTCTTTCGTCCCAAGCAACCCAAAGAACGCTGGGGACATCGGATTTGGAATTCCCAGTTATATCGCTATGCCGCTTATCAGCAACCCGATGGCAGCATTTTGGGTGACCCAGCCAACCTGGAATTGACCAATGCGATTATCAAATTTGGCTGGCAACCACCAGAAACACCCACAGCTTACGATATTCTCCCACTAGTGATTGAAGCTGCCGGTCAGCAACCGAAGATGTATCACTGGAACAAAGAGGAAGTGCTGGAAGTAGAAATCGAGCATCCCAGCATTCCAGAATTGAAGTCATTGGGTATGCGCTGGTATGCCATTCCGGCTATTAGCAACTTCTCCGTCCACATTGGCGGCATTACCTATGGTTGCACTCCCTTTAATGGCTGGTACATGGGCACAGAAATCATGCGGGATTTCCTTGACGAGTACCGTTATAACATGATGGAGGACATTGCCAAAGTCCTCAAATTAGATACCAGTTCCGAGCAAACCCTGTGGCGCGATCGCGTCGCCTTGGAACTCAACATAGCCATCCTTTACTCCTTCCAAAAAGCGAAGGTAACGATGGTAGACCACCAAACAGCCTCGCGTCAGTTCTTGACTCACGACTTACGCGAGAAGAAAGCAGGGCGTGAATGTCCTGGTGACTGGGGCTGGGTTGTCCCCGCCGCCGGTGGTAGTGCGTGTCCGGTATGGCATCACCAGATGCGCGATTTTTATCTAGAACCTGCCTATCATCATGCTGCCGATCGCTGGGCAGTCGAAGACGACATCAATCTAGATAAATTCATTACTGTTGCCGATGAGGACTCAGATAAGCAAGACCGGATTCTCATCTTGTATGCTTCAGAGACAGGAACCGCCGAAGGATTTGCTCGCAAAGCCGCACGACAATTGCAACAATTTCGTCCTAAGGTCATGGCACTGGATGAATATAGTATTGATACCCTTGCCTCTGAAAAGTTGCTATTAATTGTCACATCTACCTTCGGTAATGGGGAAATGCCAAGTAACGGTAAGCAATTTCTCCAACGCCTAAAGCAACAACCTGCGGATTCCCTTAATGGTTTAAATTATTCTATTTTAGGGATTGGTAGCACTGTATATGAACACTTTTGTGCAGCTGGCATTGCAGTTGATAAGGCACTTGCCAAGGCAGGGGCAAATTGTGTTGTACCGTTACATAAAGGCGATGAAATCAAGGGACAAGCTGATACTTTTAAACAGTGGTTGGGACTGATTTCTCGCGTCTTAGGTGCAGATGAAACATCTGGTAATGCCACAACCGCCGCTACAGCAAAACTAACGGTGAAATTCTTGAGTGCGGCAGAAGCTGCAACCGTTACCCCCATAGCCATAAGCGGAGATAGAGGCATCGAAGTGCCATTAATTACCAATGATGAACTGCTCAAAGAAGTGATTCCTGGCAGCCGTTCCACTCGCTATCTCGTCTTCGATATTTCTCAGACAGATTTACAGTACGAAACAGGCGACCACGTTGCCGTACATCCTGGCAATCCGCCAGAACTCGTAAATCGTTTGTGCGAGCGTATGGGTGTTACTCCTGATACCTACTTCACGGCGGAATATACTACATCTGATGGGACAGCAACGGAAGACCAGCCGCCTGTTGCAGTGCCTACAACTGTTGGTCACCTGTTGTTTGAAGAACTCGATTTGTCCTTGCGAGAACCGTTGAACGAACTGCTAGCTTATTTATACACAGCAGCACAAAATCCTCAAGACAAACAACGTTTGGAAATTTGGTTAGAAATTCTCCGGCAAGGAGAGGAGCATCCCGATAGTATCACGCTCAAGAAAACGATTACGGACAACTTCATGAGTGTTGTTGATCTCTTTGATGAATTCCCCTCTGCCTCTATCACTTTAGAAGCCTTGCTGGAACAACTACCGAAGCAAAAGCCACGTCTTTACTCAATCTCCTCCTGTCCACTTCTGCATCCCCAACAAATTCAAATTACAGTTGGGGTGTTACAAATTCAAACTGACGCAGGTAAAGTGCGGCAAGGGCTTTGTTCCAATTACCTAGCGGGACTAGAACCCGGCTCAAGGGTGCGGATTAGTGTTCATACCTCTGGCTTCCGTCCCCCAGTCGATCCGCAAGCGCCAATGCTGATGGTGGGGCCAGGTACGGGAGTATCACCTCTAATTGCCTTTCTCCAATACCGTGAAGCCTTACAGAACCAAGGAACACAGCTTGGAGATGCTTGCTTATACTTCGGCTGCCGCAATCATGATGACTTTCTCTATGGTGAACAACTTGGCAATTGGCAGCATCGAGGCGTGCTAACTGGGTTGGAAGTTGCCTTTTCGCGTTTAACAGATAAAAAAGTCTATGTTCAAGGCTTGATGGCAGAAAAAGCTCAAGAACTCTGGCATTTCTTAAATCATCCGCAATGTAATTACTACGTCTGTGGTGATGCCAAGATGGCAGATGATGTATTTGAGGTGTTTATGGCGATCGCCAAATCGGTTGGCGAACTCTCTCACATTGAAGCGGTAGAATTCTTTGAGCAGATGAAGAAAGAGAAGCGTTTCCATGCAGATGTTTGGGGTGTGCAATTACACTTCCAGCAAGCAATCAAACAGGTACAAAAGGATAATTACTCAAAGGCTGAAAAATGGCTCAATAGAGTCAAGCAATCAACCAATGAGCAAGCAGCAATTGAAAACTTGCAGCCGTTGACTGTTTAAACTTCTCAAGTAGATGGGTAGGGGCACAACATGTTGTGCCCCTACGATTATCTGTACCTCATCTGTCTGCGACAGGCTGCTGTTCTGAGTTTTATAGAACCATAAGATATAAAAAAGACAGGCAACCTGCCTGTCCTACAAAGAATGATTTAGTAAAGAATTTAGAAATTCATCTCGGCAGCTTGAACTTTTTCAACCTGCTTCTTCTTCAGCACCAGCATAACTTGAGCCAACATTACAAGAGCGATGAACGCAATCATCCATTTGACTCTGGAAGCGTCTTGTAGTACGATTTCTGCATCTGTTTGACCGAATCCACCGACGTTCGGGTTGCTGGTCAAAGCATCACCAGCCTTAACTGCTTGCCCTTCGGAAACAAGCAGGTCTGGCCCTAAAGGAATCGTATCAACGACAACATCACCCGATTCAGGTTGGATGTTAACTAGATATTTAACGTTACCGTCTCCATCTTCCTCTTTGGCAATCTTGGTAATTGTGCCAGTAGCGGAAGCGTTGTAAACAGCGTTATTGCTCTTTTCGCCTGTGGGATAAACTTGTCCGCGTCCCCGATTACCACCTACGTGAACTGAATATTTACCGAAGTGGATGTTTTTGTCGGTTGCAGGGTTGGGAGAAAGAACTGGGAAGACGATTTCCTGATACTGTTCACCGGGTAAAGGACCGACGATGACGACGTTATCTTTGTCTTCGCTGTAGGGTTGGTAGAAAGTGTCGCCAACTTCTTCTTTAAGTTCTTCGGAAAGACGGTCTTCAGGAGCAATCTTAAAGCCTTCGGGTAGCATCAGTACTGCACCGACGTTCAAGCCTACCTTAGAACCATCGGCACCAACTTGCTGGGCGCTTAGATCGTAGGGGATTTTCACCACAGCTTTGAATACAGTGTCAGGTAGCACCGATTGGGGAACTTCCACTTCTGTAACCTTGGCGGCTAGGTGACAGTTAGCACAAACAATTCGCCCTGTTGGTTCGCGAGGGGTTTCGGGATAGGTTTGCTGTGCCCAAAAGGGATAGGCGGCAGCTGATTGGGGAAGGGCTAGATCGCTGGTGAAGTAAAATGTCACAGTAGCGATCGCTATGAGCAATGTTTTTACAATCGCTCTAGCACTGCGAGTTAACCTCGCTGTTAGGAAAACATTTCTCATCTCTATAAGGGCGACAATTGCATTAGTCATTAGTCATTGGTCATTAGGAGTGCTGAGTACTTAGTGCTGAGTGCTGAGTGCTGAGTGCTGAGTGCTGAGTTAGGAGTTAGATTATCTCCTCTGCCCCTCTGCCCCTCTGCTTCTTCACTCCCTCGGCACTCAGCACTCATAACTCAGCACTGATTAACCCCACCAAGGTGCATCACCTGTGCGGAAGTCGGTTTCAGTCCAAGGGGTTAAAACGATTTTGTCGTCGTTGACGCTGGTATGGGCTAAAGCCAAAGACAGAGGTGCTGGGCCCCGAACAACTTTACCAGTTTCGTCATACTGAGAACCATGACAAGGACACTTGAATTTGTTCTCAGCAACGTTCCAAGGGACGACACAACCTAAGTGGGTGCAGATGGCGTTAATGCCGTAATCTTTGATCGCCTCTTTGCTGTCTACCACAATATAGGTAGGATCTCCCTTTAGTCCTTGGACTAGGTTGCGATCGCCTGCATTCCGGTTTTCGAGAAATTTAGTGACGCTAACATCGTTACCTAGCTCGTCTTTTGCTGTTGTACCGCCACCAGCGCCACCTGCTGCTGGTGGAATAAAGTACTTGACAACGGGATACAATGCACCCAGAGCTACTCCAGTGACAGTCCCAAAAGTGAGCAGATTCATGAACTGACGACGCCCCATATCGGGCACGTCTGCTGATTCAGAAAATTGAGCCATAATCTACGCGCTCTTTGTGTATTTTGTTAAGCATTTTGACAAAAGTACTAATACTTGAGCAACTCTTGTCTAAGTCGAAATGCTAGCGCTCACAACGATGCCATACTTCTTTGTTCCAAGATATAAAAAGCATCTTTTCTGTTAGCATTACATTTCTTTATATCCTTATCATACTGGAGTCACGGAACTTAACATCATAACTAAATGTAAAATCTGATTGAGAAAAGCTATGACAGGACAAGAATTACGCCAGATGTTGCTTGATAAGTGGGGATATTCTTACGATGTCCAGTTTCGACGGGCACAGGGAAAGATATTTTTGCAAGTAATGTGGAAATATCTGGAGCAAGCTTCTTTTCCCTTGAGCGAGGCGGAGTACCAAGAACATCTCGATACCATTGCCAATTATCTTCATGCCTTGGGTGGATCAACACAGGTACAAACTTTTATTGCCCAAACACGCGATCGCCCACGGCTTGGTAAAGCTGTTAGCATCCCTCTAGATTTGGGCGAACGTTCTTCGGAATGGATATTGTGACCGATTATTGCATTAACATTAATAAATTTCTGAGTATTTTATAGTATTTTCTATTCAAAAATACCATAATGCCCTGTATAATCCTTTTACCTATTGGCAAGGTAAGAAAAAATACACGTTTTCAAGGAAAAAACAAATGGCTTTTATCTCAACATTTGAAATTCTTCTGAAGCCTCAACTTCCAAAGAGCATTACAAGTACAAGACCTGAACTTAGCCCACTAGCGAGAACAGTTCTCCAGGGCTATTTCCTGACGATTGCTAATGTCACTAATGAACTTGTATCTCTGGCCCTTGTCGTTACAACCAGAACGCCCGGACTAGAGCCTGACAAAATTCTCACTCGTCTAGATACCACTGGTATAGATGGCCCTGTAAGCAGTGATTTTGACTCTGTTGACTCTAAAGGAGAGATAAAAAAGTCACGCTTTACATTTCCCCTCAATGCTAATGATACAGGCTTATTTATTCTGCAACCAGATGCTACTAATAAAACACTTCGAGAAGAAGCAAATTTTGAGTTGCGGGGTTATGTCGAGATATCCATTAGTTTAGTATCAACTCCTAAAACAACTCAGTTGCTAATCACTCCTGAACATCGAGCTACGTTTTTTGGCACAGAGAGAGACGAGCTAGGTGAGATAGCTTATGCCTTGCCTCTTGCTAATGGGAAAAGTCTATTTGAGTTAAGGAAAGATAGTTAACTCTATTTGATAAATAGTTACCTAACTACGATCTCTGGCATAGATTAACAGTTCGTAATTCGTAATTACGTTATGGATAAAAATTTAGACTCTACCTGCCCATAACGGTACGATATTTGAAACTCGGGGACTTTGACTCGACGCTCAAATAGTCGCTAATGCTGCGCTATCGGTTTCATTACGAATTACGAATCATTAGGGCTTGGATAAAGATTTGCTCACAAACTAAGATTGAAAATCTTTTTACTTTTTTCCTATGTCATTTCCCCGTGAGCTTCACCAGTCCCACACCACCGAAATAAAGCGCTAAAACTGCTCCTGCTAAGAGACTTTGAGTCAAGGGGTCAGTAGAAGGTGTCAGGACGGCTCCTAAAACCACTGCTCCCATAATCACGTAACGCCAACCAGAAACCATCCGTTCTGACGAGACAATGTTCAAATTACCGAGCAACAGTTGGATGATGGGAATTTGAAATGCTAAACCTGTGCTGAATAACAATAGCAGCACAAATTCAAAATATTTATCAATTGACCAAAGTTGTTCAACTACATCTGCTCCGTAGCTAATGAAAAATTTCAAGGCTGCGGGGATAAGAAGTAAATAGGCAAATACTAAACCTGCTCCAAACAGTACACTCGAACCCAAAACCACAGGCCCCAGTAAACGGCGTTCCCGGCGAGTCAGTCCTGGAAGTACAAACTGGATAATCTGATAAAGAATGAAAGGACTAGTAAGTACGATGCCAGTGTAGGCGGCAACTTTCAAAGAGACAAAGAAATATTCTCCAGGTGCAAGTTGGAGAAATTTTACTCCTTGTGCTGGAACCTCAAGTAACTGGACAATCGGCTTAACGGCAAAGAAACAGCCAATAATACCCACCGCTACGGCAATCAACGAATAGAAAATGCGCTGTCGCAACTCTTCTAGATGGTCGAAAAGGGACATTTCGACTTCACCAGGCAACTCATCAAGAGGATCGGTGTCTAAGTTGCCATATCCTTCTGGGTCGAGGTTAGGAACGTTTACAGTATCTACGTCTTGTGAAGGCGTCACGTCGCTTCGCTCCGAATTTAAAATTCAAAACTTGTACTGAGCGGTGTCGAAGTATTCAAAATTAACAATCCCCTAAATTTATTTATGGGTTTGTATCTTTTTTGTCGGTCATCGACCATTTTGGTGACTCAGCACTCTTCATTATTTTATCTGGGGAATGCAGCTACTAAGATATGTTTTTGGGTACTGTGGGTTTTTTGTCCTGTTTTTTGGGCTTGCATCTGCATAAGTTACCAGGAAGACATCTTGTAGGCAATGCCTAACCTAAAATAAAAAAGGCTGGAACCGATAAATTATAAATCATGTCTCTGCGGGTAGTAGTCTGTCCGATTAATTCTGATGAGTTTGTAAGTAAGCACTTCAGTGTTTAGAAAATGAAGGACTAAAGTCCTGACTACGAACTGGCTTACCCATCAATTTAAACTTGACAGACCACTGCACTGAGTAAATTAGCACAATATCAACATTTAATACTCAGTTTTAAAAATCCGGTTCGTCAAGGTGGCATCTATACAGATGGTAATCGGAAATTGTTAACTGAGGTTGGGTATGAACCGGATAATTTGCATTGCCCTCATGGCATTGCCTGTTTATTTTTACAATGTTGAGCTAGGCAATACTTCTAGTAGCGACGTGACAATTGTTAAAAACCAGTATCCCACAATAGCTGCTGTAATTGCTTACAGTACAAAAGCTCAGTTCAGCATCTTACCGTGGCAAATATCGGCTAGAGATGACCAAGCCGAAGATTGCCTTCGTGCTGGCACTTGCAAAGATTAGACTGCTTGGCATTTGTAGGGGAAAGGGTAAGGGGTAGGAAAGGGTAAGGGGTAAAGGGGAAAGGGTAAGGGGTAAAGGGGAAAGGGATGGAATTTCTTCTTACCCTTTCCCCAACCGGAAAGCAAAAGTCACTTTTGCAAAAGACTCCATGAGCTGCGCTCACAAGGAGCAATGAAAATGTCTTTTCCTCCAGCATAGCTGCCTCCAGCACAGCTGCCTCCTGCCTTATTTTCAAGTCAGGTCTATTGATACTAATTCGTAATTTGTAATTACGGCAGCCCCATCATCAAAGAAAATTAATGGTTGTAGAAAATCAACGTACAGTAGTGGTTACAGGAGCCTCAACAGGAATTGGTCAAGCGTGTGCTTTGCTTTTAGACCAATTGGGCTTCTCTGTTTTTGCTGGAGTACGTCAAGATGTTGACGCTCAGACACTTAAACAGAAAGGGTCACAAAGGCTGATTCCAATTTTTTTAGATGTTACTGATGCTGAATCGATCGCAGCTGCGGTTGATATGGTAACAAATGCAGTTGGTGGTGCGGGGATTTTAGGTTTAGTGAATAATGCCGGAATTGCTGTTCCTGGGCCGTTAGAATTATTAGCGATCGCTGAATTTCAACACCAGATGCAGGTTAATGTCACCGGACAATTAGCTGTGACACAAGCATTTCTTGGTCTTTTACGCCAAAGTCGGGGTCGAATTGTTAATATGGGTTCCATTGCTGGTAGGAGTCCTACACCGTTTTTGGGTGCTTATAATGCTTCTAAATTTGCTTTGGAAGCACTCACTGATGTGATGCGGATGGAGTTACGACCTTGGGGAATCTCGGTTTCAATTGTTGAACCTGGTTCTATTGCTACCCCAATTTGGGATAAGTCCCTAAGTCAATCTGAAGTAGCACAGCAGGATCTACCCGAAACGGCACAACATCTCTACGGACAAGCAATGAATATTGTCCGCCAGAAAATGCAGACGATCGCATCTAAGGGAATTTCTGCGGATATTGTGGCTCAAGTTGTTGTCCATGCGCTGACTGCAAAAAAACCCAAGACACGCTATCTTGTTGGACAGGATGCCAAAATTGGAGCGCTGATCAAGCATATTTTGCCCGATCGGCTACATGACAAGATAATTTTATACTCAATGGGGCTTTAGATTACTGGTTGTCAATACTTCAGAGGTCGTCACTCTGAATGCAAAGGCTGTCATTAACAAAATCATGATTTTCATAACAAAATCATGATTTTCATTCACAAAATTATAGTTTTCATCAACAAAATCATATTTTTATCAACAAAATTATAGTTTTCATCAACAAAATCATATTTTCATCAATAAAATCGTGCTGATTTCAGAACGAGAAGCAAAATCTAGTTAAAAAGTGACTCTGAACTCAAGTTGACTTAACCAACGTTTTTCTTAAAAGCGATATGCTGTAAGGATTGTAGATGATTTTTTTGTAAAATTAACGAAAGCTTGTTAATAAATCAAGCTGATGATGAGTTCAAGAGAACGACAAAATTGTACTTAACAGTACCTTTTTTTATGTTGGATATTTTTAATATTCATAAGAGTACCTTATTTAATTTTAGATATTTTCGCTATTTGTACTTATAGTAGTATTTTTGCTTACTTTAACTAAGACATCACCATTAATATGTGCTATATCGAACATAGATATAATCAATTATCCTGAATGCTGCTAGTTTAGTTAATAGTTTGATTAGAATAAGGCATAAACTACCTAAAATCAATATATTTATTTAGTAAATTTTTGCATCCCCATTCCTGAGTGAACTTGATTAGTTATGCTCCTAGATTTAGAAAGATTTTATCAGGCTTGCAATCCGAGCAGACCTCTAATTATAGGAAACGCTAGCGATCGCAGGTACTATATCGATTTTGCTGCGGTGCGGGGTGGCAAAATTATCGAAGCTTTGCAGCGCACGATTGCTAAAATATCGCCGGATACACCAACCTGTCAACTATTTACCGGACATTTGGGCTGTGGAAAATCAACGGAGTTGTTGCGCCTCAAAGCTGAATTAGAAGTGCAGCAATTTCATGTAGTTTACTTTGAGTCTACCCATGTCTTAGAAATGGCCGATGTGGATGTGACTGATATTTTGTTAGCGATCGCTGGACAGGTAAGTGAAAGCCTAGAAGCGATGAAAATTAGGCTCAAGCCTCGCTACTTTACCAAGTTGTTTGGTGAAGTTGTGGATTTCTTGCAGACGCCAATTGACGTTGGGGTAGAAGCAGAGTTGTCTGTAGGGATTGCCAAAATTACAGCTAAAACAAAAGAAAGTCCCCAATTGCGGCGGCGGTTAAGAGATTATCTAGAACCACGAACCGCAAATATTTTACAGTCAATTAATCAAGAATTACTAGAACCTGCCAACAAAGAACTCAAAACCAGGGGTAAAAAAGGATTGGTGGTAATTGTTGATAACTTGGATCGAGTTGCAATTAGACCTTTACCATCGGGGCGATCGCTGCCAGAATACTTATTTATTCAGCGTGGCGAACAGTTACGCAAACTGAATTGTCATGTAGTCTATACGATTCCTTTAGCTCTGACTTTCTCCAACGATAGCGCCGAACTTCAGCATCGTTTGGGGGGTGGAGTTGCCCCAAAAATGTTACCGATGATACCTGTGCGTTTACGCTCTGGCGAGATTTTTCCCCAAGGGCTATCAATGATGCGGCAAATGGTTCTAGCTAGAGGTTTTCCAGACATTTTACCTAGCGATCGGTTAGGCTTAATTACAGAGGTGTTTGATAGTTTAGAAACCTTAGATCGATTGTGCCTAATGAGTGGTGGTCATGTCCGCGACTTACTAGGTTTACTGTTTGACTGTTTGCGAGAACAAGATCCACCCTTTGAGCGGGAATGTGTCGAATTGGTAATTCAAAGACAGCGGGATTACCGAGCCAACGCTATCGACCCCCATGAGTGGGAATTAATCTTTCAAGTGGTGCAACAGCAACGAGTTAGAGGTGATATAGAATACCACACCCTCTTGCGAAGTTTATTTGTATTTGAATACCGCGATCATCAGGGAGCTTGGTTTGCCGTCAACCCAGTTTTAGCAGAGACGGAAAAGTTTAAATCATGGTTGAACGACACGCACAAGTAGATATCAGAGCAGCTAATGAGCGTGCTTTACGGAGTTTGGGGAGAGCAATTACCCTTTCTAGCGGTCAATTCTCCCTGGTTTTGGTGTGCTGCAATTATCGAGTTTTGCAAGAACTTATGCTGCAACGACTCGAAGAAATTTCTTCAGGAGTACACCATATTCAAAAGGTAATCTTACCGCATAATGCCAGAAGTCTTTACACAAGTATTCATTTACAACTGCTAACCGAAGCTAATCCGCCATCGGCGTTGATGATTTTGGGTTTAGAGTTAGTAGATGGACTCGACGATTTTCTGAGGTCTATTAATCATATTCGGGATGAATTTCGCAAACGCCACCCATTTCCGATGATTGTATGGGTGAACGAAGAAATATTGCAAAAGGTAGTCCGTTTAGCACCAGATTTTGCTAGTTGGGCGGCTACACCGATTCGGTTTGAAATGACGACTCAATCACTGCTGCAATTTCTGCAACAGGAAACTGACTCTTTATTTGCTACAGTGTTGCCAAACAATGCTGCACAACACCAACCTCCTCAAGTTGCAAAGCATTATTCCACTGTGGAGCAAGTCTGGGAACATAGTTATGAACTGCACTTTGCTATTAGAGAGTTGCACAATCGTGGTATTACCTTAGAGCCAGAACTACACGCTAGTTTAGAATTTGTTTTTGGTCTAGATAATTATATTAGCGATCGCATCAATACAGGTTTAAGTCATTTTCAGCAAAGCTTGCAAGTCTGGCAAAAGTTAGTAGAGAAAGAAGAAGCAGGGGAGCAGAGGGGCATACTTCGACTACGCTCAGTAACCGGGGGAGCAGGGGAAGCAGAGGGGCATCAGGGGGATAAAGAAGTATTTTCTTCTCCATCTCCTCCATCTCCTCCATCTCCCTTACTTTTGCGACAGGGAATCTTGCTGTTTTATATTGGGTTGTGTTATTGCCGTTTTGCAGAGCAAAATCAAATAGAAAACCGCCGTCATTGGTACACCGCTAAATCTTATTTTCAGCAGTGCTTGAATATTTTGCAGGTGGCTGGGCGTTTAGATATAGTTGCTGGATTTATTAATCAACTCGCTGAGATTTTGCAATATCTGCAAGAGTGGGAAGAATTGCAGACTGTTGCTCAAAAATCTCTGGAGTTACATCAAACTTATGGTAGTCAAATCCAATTAGCTTGTGACTACGGTTTTCTGGCGCAAGTAGCCGTGCAGCAGTCGCGGTGGGTACAGGCAAGTATCTTAGCACACGTCTCACTGCTGAAATTAGGTGAGGCGCAAAAGCAGAACGACCCTTATAACTGCTTATTTCCATTATTATTGGCGCAGATTTACTATTTAGTTTTGGCGAAAGCACAGCGAAATGTCGGTGAGCTAGAAGTCGCTCGTGAATACTTAGATAAGGCGACAAAAGAATTGCCAGCGGCCTTAGAAAGCAGTGCCCATCAATACGATGCCCATCGTTATATTCGCTTATTGCGGAGACTGCGATCGCTCTACTTTGAAGAAGGGCGATATTTAGAAGCCTATTACATTCGACAGAAACGGCGTTCTATTGAGCAGCAGTATGGTTTTCGGGCTTTTATTGGTGCAGGGCGCTTGCAACCTCAAAGACAGGCGACAAACCCAGCATTAATGTCACCTTCTGGAAGTAGTAGCGTTGCTTTAGAAATTGCGGCTTCTGGTCGAGAGCGTGATATTAATAACTTAATTGGCAGAATTAGCCGCGCCGATCAAAAGCTGACGGTGATTCACGGTCAATCGGGGGTGGGTAAGAGTTCCACCGTAACGGCGGGTTTAGTTCCAGCGCTGCAAAATCGAGCCATTGGCGATCAAATAGCCGTGCCTGTGGTACTGCAAGTTTATACCGATTGGGCACGGGAATTAGGTAAATCTTTAAGTGAGGCGATGTCTAGTGACGCATCGCTGGCGATTTACGCTGATATTCAGCTAGAAACAGGCATTGAATCGGAGCCTTTACCTTACTCTGACACACCGTTTACCATTGGTGGAATTTTACAGCAACTCCAAGAAAATGCCGATCGCCATTTGCTTACAGTTTTAATTTTTGACCAGTTTGAAGAATTTTTCTTTGGTTATAGCGATCGCAATCAAAAACAAGAGTTTGATAAATTTATTAGTGACTGCCTCAAAATACCCTTTGTCAAAGTTATCCTTTCCTTGCGAGAAGATTATTTACATCGGTTATTAGACTTTAAACATCTCTCGGCACTAGAAGCGATTAATAATAATGTTCTCGACAAGCATATCCGCTACCAGTTAAATAATTTTTCGCCTGAATATGCGAAAGCAATTATCCGAAAATTGACGGAGCGATCGCAGTTTAATTTAGAACCCGCTTTAATTGACGCTTTAATTGAAGATTTATCCACAGAATTTGGAGAAGTCCGTCCCATTGAATTACAAGTTGTCGGAGCGCAAATTCAAGATGAGCGCATTACTACACTAGAAGAATATCAACCATATAGACCGAACAAACTGATCGAAAGATATATTAAGGAACTGATCAAAGACTGCGGCCCAGAAAATGAACGAGCCGCCTTACTTGTCTTATACTTATTAACAGATGAAAGCAACAACCGACCTTTTAAAACTCGTGCGGAGTTAGCGTCCCAGCTAGCAGAGTTAGAAGATGCTGAAAAATTAGAGTTAGTATTAGAAATTTTAGTTAGCTCCGGTTTAGTCGTTCTCTTTCCTGATGTACCAGAACGCTATCAACTGATTCACGATTATTTAGTAGACTTGATTCGCTACCTGCAACAACAAGAATCGAGCTTACAGGTACAACTAAATCAGTTGCGCTATAAAGTAGAACAAAGTAAAGCTGAGATTGAGCGACTCAAAAGCGAACTTAGTCAAAATAACCAGCGTTCTAAATTGGTAGATTCTCATCCGCAACAGGGATTAGACTTATTAACAGAATTGCGAGAATTACACAAGCGAGAAGAATTAAGTCAGTTAGAAATTGAACAATTACGAGCTGAACTTAAAGAAAAAGAGTTAACAGCTAAACTTGCAGAAAGTCAAAAGAAACAAAGACTTAGTGAAGCTCAATTAAATCGTTCGCTGAAAATTGCCCTAACCGCTTCTGTTCTCGCCATTTTGGGATTAAGTGTTTCCATAGTGACAGCGGTGGATAGCGAAATTAAAACCCTCAGCGCATCCAGTGAAGCCCTCTTTGCCTCGCAAAAAGGTATTGATGCTTTAAAAGAAGCTTTAAAGGCAGGGAGAAAATTACAACAAACAATCTGGGTAGATTCCTATACAAGAGAGCAAGTACAGACGGCACTTTATCAAGCAGTTTCAGGGGTAAGAGAATATAACCGTTTGGATGGGCATATATCTGGGGTAAATAGTGCTACATTTAGCAGCGATCGCTCTTTAATTGCCTCAGCTAGTGCAGATACTACAATTAAACTCTGGCTTCCCGATGGTAGCTTAGTCAAAACCTTGTCGGGACATGAGGATGTAGTTAATAGCGTCAGTTTCAGCCCAGATAGTCAAATCATTGCTTCCGCCAGCCAAGACAAGACGATAAAACTTTGGAGTCGAGAGGGTGAACTGCTTGCTACTTTATTAGGTCATCAGGGTGTGGTGAATAGTGTTAGTTTCAGTCCAGATGGCCAGATTATTGCTTCAGCGAGTACAGACAAAACAGTGAAACTGTGGAGTCGCGATGGTAAGCTGCTCAAAACCTTGCTCTTACATGATGGTGCAGTCTTAAGTGTCGCTTGGTCAAATGATGGTCAAACCTTAGCTTCTGGGAGTGCTGATAAAACGGCGAAACTATGGAGTCGCGATGGTAAGCTGCTCAAAACCTTACAGGGACATGAAGATGCAGTCAAAAGTGTGGCTTGGTCGCCCGATGGGAAAATAATTGCATCTGCTAGTTTAGACCAGACAATCAAGCTGTGGAATATCGAGGGGAAGCTACTGCGAACCTTATCAGGTCATAGTGCTGGAGTTACCAGCGTCAGTTTTAGCCGCGATGGTAACGCGATGCCTACGGCGGGCTACGCCTACGCTTCCGCAAGTACTGATGAGACAATCAAACTCTGGAGTTCTGGAGGTGTGCTGCTGGGAACCCTGAAGGGACATAATAATTGGGTTAACAGTGTCAGCTTCAGCCCAGACGGTCGCACCCTTGCTTCCGCCAGTCGGGACAAAACTATTAAACTTTGGCATTGGGACAATGTGTTATTGCAAAAGCCGAAAGCTGATAATGATGACTGGGTAACTAGCATCAGTTTTAGTCCAGACGATAGCACCTTGGCAGCAGCAAGCCGAGACAAAACTGTAAAACTTTTCAGTCGTGATGGCAAGCTACTGCGTATCTTGACGGGGCATCAGGGTCAAGTTTGGGGTGTAGCCTGGTCGCCCGATGGTCAAGTAATTGCCTCAGCTAGTAAAGATAAAACAGTAAAACTTTGGAGTGGTGACGGTCAACTGCTCAACACCTTACAGAGTCATAATGACGCCATCTTGAGTGTAGCTTGGTCGCCTGATAGTCAAGTAATTGCCTCGGCTAGTAAAGATAAAACAGTAAAACTTTGGAATCGCAACGGTAAACTACTTAACACCTTGCA
The DNA here is from genome assembly GCF_034530915.1 of Nostoc sp. DedQUE09. NCBI lineage: Bacteria > Bacillati > Cyanobacteriota > Cyanophyceae > Nostocales > Nostocaceae > Nostoc > Nostoc sp. DedQUE09. The sequence continues at coordinate 22,025 of NZ_JAVRCE010000061.1, read as the reverse complement.
GGGACATCAAGAAGCGGTGAATTGGGTAAGCTTTAGTCCAGATGGAAAGTTGCTAGCCTCTGCCAGTGATGACAAAACCGTGAAAATCTGGAGTCTAGAGGGTAAACTACTATACACCTTAATTAGCCACAGCCGCCGGGTAAATGGGGTTGCTTGGTCGCCTGATAGTAAAAGCATTGCCTCAGTGAGTATTGATAGCACAGTGAAGATTTGGAATCGAGACGGTAATTTGCTAGATAATCTCACGGGTGATGGCGATAGTTTTATCAGTGTCAGTTTTAGCCCCGATGGCAAGACTCTGGCAGCTAGCAGTGATGACAAGGTGAGGATTTGGAACCGAGAAGGGACATTGCTGATTGCTTTGAAAGGCGATAAAGATGAGTTAACCAGCGTCAGTTTCAGCCATGACGGCAAGACTCTGGCTGCGGGTAGTGGCAATGGCACAGTAATTTTCCGAGATTTAGCAGACATCGAACTGGATAAATTACTGGCGCGGGGTTGCGATTTGCTACATGATTATTTGCAGACTAACCAGAAAGTAATGAAAAGCGATCGCGCTTTGTGTTCTGGGAGGTAATGCACAAGAATAAAGCATAATCTTGCCGAAATTCTAAATTTAAAAGCTTACTTGCTGTGCCTATGCAATTGACGTTATTTTTCATCATTGCCGTATGTCACGCAAGGACTGTCAATTATAGCCGTAGTCACACAAATTAGGACAGTGTTGATTGCTCAAAGTCCTGAAAAAACTGGATTTTTACTCAGCACTCAGCACTCAGCACTCAGCACTTAGCTATATCAGTGCTGGCTCAAATGAATTGCAGAAAACGACGGTAGAACAATTAACCCCAACTTCGTCAGGGTGAATGCACGTTATCGCTTCTTCTACTAAGGCATGGAAAGCACAATCATTGCAGATAGTCGGACATTTCACCACTAAGTATAAATTTTTAAATGGTATTGCGATCGCACCTCTATTCAGTTAAATGAGAAGAAGTAGCGATATTAAATGTTTAAATCGCGTAGAGCCAAACGAATTTGCTCGACTCGTCTGCGGTTGACACCGAGATCCGACTCTCCCACGCGAGATGCCGAGCGCAGATGAATTACTGACTCATTAGGAGGTAAATAAAATTCTACATCATCAACAAATTTGAAGATGCGGCTTTTAGAAAGAGCGTGAATGTAATTATCGGTTTGTTCTACAATTTCTGTACGGGGAACAACACCGATAACTTTTAGTAAGATTTCTCTAGCTGCATTGCGGTCTACATGATAAGGAATCGGGTCGATGGCGTGTTTTTCATCTGCGTTTTGACTGACAACACAGTTGTCTGAAGCCGGACAAGAACTAAGATGACCATTATCAACTCCCAAGCTAGAAGCAGCCCAACTAGGCCCAGGAAGTATTAAACTACTAATTAAAGTTAAAAGTATTGCAAAAGCGATACTCCGCAAGAATCGCTGCCGGAATGCTGTTAGCAAACGAGACATCATAAATTTACTCCTTTTGTTAGGTTATTTTGAGTGAGTACTGCGAATTGCTGGTTCGCTCTACAGATTATCATCTATCCAGCTACACTCTGAGTTTGGGCAATCCCAATGTAGCCGCGCCGACCAGTCCCTTGTGCCATTATTCTTGCCAATAACGGAATCAAGCTAAAAAAGTGACCAATAATTCAGATTTCCATTGACTACGAACCCAAAATCATTAGCAGGGGTTGCGATCGCATTCCCTGGTGATTCCAGCTTTGACTCGCTTGAATTGGCTGGTATCGGCTTTGTTGTGGCCAATGTTAAAAAGTTTGATGGTTGTAGATGAATATAGGAATAATCCAGTCTTACAGTAACGGGTTTTTAGAAGTTGTACCAGAGAGCGATTATTGGCAGATTGCAGCTATACACATCAATGGCCAAGCTTACTGCCCTACTCCTCAGCTTTATCGTTCAGAAAAAGTAGCATTAGCAAAAGCAACACAAATTTATGATTGGATAGCTGACCACGAACACCAAATCAGTGATGAGGCTTACTACTGCTCTGAATTGAAACTCATCCTATGGCAGCAACCAAAAGTATCTTAGTTAACCAGGGAGATTGCTTGCCTTGCAATACTGCTCGCTTTGTGCATTTTCAACTCGGCATTGGGTTTGGGGAAAAGGTTAAAGGGTAAAGGTTAAAGGTTTTTTCTTTCCCCTTTTCCCCTTAACCGATAAGTATTGGCTAGGTTCTGGATGCAGGGGTTAGCAAAGATTCATTTCTTTAGTTTATCTAAAGCCGCATCTAAGTTATCAAATTACCTTTCTAAGATAGAAGCAGCAACTATAAGTTGCTATAGATGACTAAAACCCAATTAACAGCTAGTGGCTGCGGAGAACATAAAAATGACTAAAGCGCCGGAATCTTTAGACTTATCTGCCTACGATGCTACAGACAGAGCCTTAGATCGTGACTGTACAACCTTATCCCGTCACGTCCTCCAACAACTTCAGAGTTTTTCGCCAGATGCACAGGATTTAAGTGCGCTGATGAATCGCATCGCTCTGGCCGGGAAACTGGTTGCTCGTCGCATGAGTCGCGCTGGTTTAATGGAAGGCGTTCTTGGATTTACTGGGCAAGTTAATGTCCAAGGCGAATCCGTCAAAAAGATGGATGTCTATGCCAATGATGTATTTATCTCAGTGTTTAAGCAAAGCGGCTTAGTCTGTCGCCTCGCTTCTGAGGAAATGGAAAATCCTTACTACATTCCCGAAAATTGCCCCATTGGGCGCTATACCCTGCTGTATGACCCAATTGATGGCTCATCCAACACTGATAATAATCTCAGCTTAGGTTCCATTTTCGCCATTCGCCAACAAGAAGGAACTGATAGTGATGGCAAGGCAACTGACCTTCTGGCCAACGGACGTAAGCAACTTGCTGCCGGATACATCCTGTATGGGCCCTGCACAATGCTGGTTTATACTATAGGTAAGGGCGTTCATTCTTTTGTCCTCGATCCCAGCTTAGGAGAATTTATTCTCACAGAAGAAAATATTCGCATTCCTAACCACGGGTCTGTTTACAGTGTGAACGAAGGTAACTTCTGGCAGTGGGAAGAATCAATTCGAGAATATATCCGCTACGTTCATCGCACAGAAGGCTACAGCGCTCGTTATAGCGGCGCAATGGTGAGTGACATCCATAGAATTTTGGTTCAAGGCGGTGTGTTTCTCTACCCAGGCACAATTCAAAATCCAGAAGGAAAATTACGCTTGCTTTATGAAACGGCTCCTCTCGCCTTTTTGATTGAGCAAGCAGGTGGCCGTGCTACTACAGGACTGGTAAATATCTTGGATATAGTCCCGAAAAAACTGCATCAGCGCACGCCTTTAATTATTGGTAGCAAAGAGGATGTAGCAAAGGTGGAGTCTTTTATTCAAAACGGACACTAATACGCAAGACGAAAATCAAAAGTTAACGCTAAACGGAGTCGAAGTGTCAAAAGTCAAAAGTTTTGGATGTCAAGGCTTTTACAAGTTTTTCAATGGTAGCTTGATTTACGCCGCACTGTATTAGTGTAAAAAGGCACAATTGAGAAGAAAATAAAGCTTGTAAATAAAGCTTTTTAAACTTTTTCAACTGGATAGTTATTTTTGACATACTGCACTTGAAGACGGTAATAAAAGGATCAAGGATGCGTCTAACATCTGGCATTAATTAAAAGTTAATCATGGTGATTTAGGATTGGGAATGCAGAATCGCACTTCTTGAAGATGTATTAAAGATTATCTCAGCTGGCCGATGCAATAAGTGATTGGCAACGCCACAATTCAAAAGTAAGCATCAAATTTTGATGGGTTTTGCCAACTTACTTAGAATCATCACTATACAGGAGTGAAACAAATTAGAGCTATGTCTACCAATCATCTACTAGAAATTAACCAATACGGTCAAAGTATCTGGATGGATAATTTGACCCGTGACATTATTCAATCAGGTGAACTCAAAGACATGGTTGAAAATCAAGGAATCTCTGGGATTACTTCTAACCCAGCGATCTTTGAAAAAGCGATCGCTGGTAACGTTATTTATGATGCCGATATCGAAGCCGGAGTTCGGGCTAACTTACCCATAGACAAAATTTACGAATCCCTAGTTTTTGCAGATATCCGTAATGCCTGTGATATTTTACGCCCTGTTTATGAAGCCTCGAATGGACTAGATGGTTATGTGAGTATTGAAGTACCGCCAACCATTGCCCATGATACTGAAGCAACCATAACCGAAGCCCGCCGCTATTTCCAAGAAATTGGTCGGGAAAATCTGATGATTAAAATTCCCGGTACAGAACCTGGTTTGCCAGCAGTAGAACAGGTAATAGCCGAAGGGATGAATGTTAATATTACGCTGCTGTTTTCTGTAGAAAGCTATGTAAACACGGCAATGGCTTATATTCGGGGCTTAGAAAAACGGGTGGCTGAAGGTAAGGACATCAGTAAAATTGCTTCAGTCGCTAGCTTCTTCCTCAGCCGGATCGATAGCAACATTGACGGCAAGATTGATGCTAAGTTGAAAAAAGGCGTTGATGATATTTCCGTGGAAGCAAAGCTAAGAGCTGTTAAAGGAAAAGTAGCGATCGCTAACGCTAAGATTGCGTATCAAGAATACAAGAAAATCATTAGAAGCGAGCGTTGGCAAGAATTGGCAGCAAAAGGAGCTACACAACAACGGCTACTTTGGGCTAGCACCAGCACCAAAGACCCCAACTACAGAGACGTGATGTATATCGAAGAGTTGATCGGCCATGATACCGTCAACACCGTACCACCAGCGACCATTAAAGCTTGTGCCGATCATTGTAACGTAGGCGATCGCTTAGAAACAGATTTAGATAATGCTTACACGCTGATCGAAAACCTCAAAGATCCCGACATCAACATCGATCTCGATAACGTCATGGATGAACTGTTAGTCGATGGTATTGACAAGTTTATCCAGCCCTTCCAGTCCTTGATGAACTCTTTAGAAGACAAGATCAAGGTATTGTCACCAGTGTAGGGAACAGAAGAGGGAAAAAGGTTAAAGGGTAAAGGGTAAAGGTATAGTTCTTCCCCTTTCCCCCTTCCCCTTTCCCCCTTTCCCTTTCCCCAATCCTAGTACCAAATCTAAAATCCAAAATTCCTATGGTTAGTCTGCTAGAAAATCCCTTACGCGTTGGTCTGCAACAACAAGGGATGCCCGAACCCCAGATTATAGTCATTTTTGGCGCTTCTGGCGATCTCACTTGGCGCAAACTAGTGCCAGCACTTTACAAATTGCGGCGAGAACGGCGTATTCCCCCAGAAACGACCATTGTCGGTGTGGCACGGCGAGAATGGAGCCATGAGTACTTCCGCGAACAAATGCAAAAGGGCATGGAAGAGGCACATGCCGATGTCGATTTAGGGGAACTCTGGCAAGATTTCTCTCAAGGTTTGTTCTATAGCCCTGGGGATATAGACAACCCCGAAGGCTACCAAAAACTGAAAAACTTATTGAGTGAATTAGACGAAAAACGGGGCACGCGAGGTAATCGCATGTTCTACCTCTCGGTTGCCCCCTCATTCTTCCCTGAAGCGATTAAGCAGCTAGGAACCGCCGGGATGCTAGAAGATCCCTACAAACATCGTCTAGTAATTGAAAAACCCTTTGGTCGAGACTTGGCTTCTGCCCAGAGTCTTAACCAAGTGGTACAGAAATTTTGTAAAGAAAACCAAGTATACCGCATTGACCACTACTTGGGTAAAGAAACAGTCCAGAATTTGCTGGTGTTTCGCTTTGCCAATGCGATTTTTGAGCCGTTGTGGAATCGTCAATTTGTTGACCACGTGCAAATTACCGTAGCAGAAACCGTGGGAGTGGAAGACCGGGCTGGTTACTATGAAAGCGCCGGTGCCCTACGCGATATGTTGCAAAACCACTTAATGCAACTTTACTGTCTAACGGCAATGGAAGCACCCAACGCAATGGATGCCGACAGCATCCGCACAGAAAAAGTGAAGGTACTCCAAGCTACTCGTTTAGCTGATGTTCACAATCTGTCGCGGTCAGCAGTACGCGGTCAGTATAGTGCTGGCTGGATGAAGGGCCAAGAAGTGCCAGGGTATCGGACAGAACCAGGCGTTGCTCCCAACTCCACTACACCAACCTACGTCGCCATGAAGTTTTTGGTAGATAACTGGCGCTGGAAAGGTGTTCCTTTCTACTTGCGTACCGGGAAGCGGATGCCGAAAAAAGTCAGTGAGATTGCCATTCACTTCCGTGAAGTTCCATCTCGGATGTTCCAATCTGCCGCCCAACAGACAAACGCCAATATTTTGACGATGCGGATTCAGCCAAATGAAGGTATTTCCCTGCGTTTTGATGTGAAAATGCCGGGGGCAGAATTCCGTACTCGTTCCGTTGACATGGACTTTAGTTATGGTTCCTTTGGCATCCAAGCCACATCTGATGCCTACGATCGCTTATTCCTTGATTGTATGATGGGCGATCAAACATTATTCACCCGCGCGGACGAAGTAGAAGCCGCTTGGCAGGTAGTAACGCCAGCCCTTTCCGTTTGGGATGCACCCGCCGACGCCAATACCATTCCCCAATATGAAGCTGGAACCTGGGAACCAACAGAAGCAGAATTCTTAATTAACCAGGATGGCCGTCGCTGGCGCAGACTTTAGAAAGTTAGGAGTTAAGAGTTAGGAGTGATGAGTTATAAATTATGAGTTTTTGAGTTAAGAATTTCAGTTATTCTAACTCCAAACTCCAAACTCTAAACTCCAAACTCCAAACTCCTAACTCCTAACTCCTAACTTATTCAACAAACAAAGCTGACAACTCAAAACTACTATGGCTCCCCAAGCTTCTACAATTTATTCACTTCAGGCGCCAAAAGATATTTCGCTTAACGAAATAGAAGCGGAACTTAATCAAATTTGGCAAAGTTACGGCATTACTGGCGAGGACGGTGGGCTTCCTGCTGCCACTCGCGCCACGACATTTACCTTAGTGGTTTACGAACCCGAAGAAACCCAATATCTTTTGGCTACTTTAGGATTTTACAACGGCCCGCTTGATGGGATTTTAGGCCCTCAGATGGTAGCTGCCTTGCGGCAAGTGCAGAGAAAATATGCACTGCCAGATACTGGAACAGCAACACCTGAAACTCTGGCTATCTTGAGAGAAGAATTCATCAAACGTCAAGGAAACGGCGCTGCGGGAGACAATGGTTCTATTGAACTTCCCAGCTTAAATGCCCCAAGCCCCAGAATTGCTGATGAAATCGCCCTCCGCAATCCCTGCCGGATCATTGCGCTATTTCCCATTACTGGCGAAGATGAAGGGGTGAAAGCTCAAGTTTCTGCCTATTGCCCGATTCAAAAGCAATCATCAAGTACGCTAATTTGCTGCGAATACATCACTCTCAGTGGAACTGCTGCTGCCTTAGAACGCATCGGTGGTATGATTCCAGCATTGTTGATTGGTGGCTTACCAAAGTTTCTCTGGTGGAAAGCAACGCCAGACCCCAATAACAGTCTATTCAAGCGGTTGGCAGCTGTCTGCAATAATGTGATTGTTGATTCTTGCCGCTTTAACGAGCCAGAAAGTGACTTACTCCGTCTCCAAGAATTGGTGGAAAGTGGTGTTCCCCTGGCTGACCTCAACTGGCGTCGCCTCTCAGCATGGCAAGAATTGACAGCTGAAGCTTACGACTCACCTCATCGTCGGGCTGCCCTTCGGGAAGTTGACCGAGTAACTATTGATTACGAAAAAGGCAACCCCGCGCAAGCATTGCTGTTTTTGAGTTGGTTGGCAAGTCGTTTAGGATGGCAGCCAGTTTCCTATCAAAAGGAAACCGGAGATTATGACATCACTCGCATTAACTTTATTGCTCAAGACCAACGGCAAGTAGAAACCGAATTAGCGGGTGTTCCCCTTGCTGATGTGGGTGAGATTGCTGGCGACTTGATTGCTTTGCGCCTCAGTTCAACCAATCCGAAGGCAGACTGTGGTACAGTAATTTGCTCGGAAACTGGTGGTTGTATGCGGATGGAAACCCATGGCGGCGCTCAATCTGCTGGTCTATTTCAACAGGTGACTTCACTTTCGGAACAAAAGGCGGAAGCATTGCTGAGTCAGCAGGTACAACGCTGGGGTCGTGAGTCACTTTTTGAAGAAAGTCTGGGAGTGACAGCAAATATTTTCAAATTGGAAACAAATAGTTAGTTTTGCCTGGAAACAATAAAAGTTACCAAAATTGCGAAAATCAAACACAAACTCTTCAGATTTTTGGATATTTCAATAATCTGGAGGGTTTTTCTATTTTACTTGGTGTTAAATCAACGTGAGTTCGACAAGTCTTATTTGACCTCTCCCCCAACCCCTCTCCGACACGGAGAGGGGAGCAAAAAGCTGAATTTTTCGTTCCTCCTCCCTTTCCGTTTCCTAGAGGGAGGCTGGGAGGGAGAGGTTCATCGAACTCACGTTAACATAGCAGGTCGATGTATTAACATAGCGGGTCGATGCATTAACATAGCAGGTCGATGTATTAACATAACGAGTCGATGTATTAACATAACGAGTCGATGTATTAACATAACAGGTCGATGTATTAACATAACGAGTCGATGTATTAACATAACGAGTCGATGTATTAACATAACAGGTCGATGCATTGGCATTACAGGTCAAGACGTGGGACAGCTTTAGAAGATTTTTGTGTACACCGTAGCCTTGCTTAAGAGAGGGATTTAGGGTGAGGTTTCGATTTATGCAAAAAGTCTATTGAAAGGATACCTCGTATTTACCTCCACGCTCCAGGGCGCGTTTGTAAGCAGGTCGTCCATGAATGCGCTCGACAAATTCTTTGAGCTTTGGTCGGTTGTTGACCTCTTCGGGGAGCGCAGCGACTATTTCTAGGGGAAAGCTCATTTGGATATCGGCGGCGGTAAATTCATTGCCTACAAACCACGTATTTTTACGGAGTTCGTCTTCTATATAGTCAAAGTGAAGTTTAATCTGGGGCGCGACAAATCCGCTAACTACGCTGCTGTCCCCTGCCCCAAAATTGTTTAATATCACCTGCATTACCAGTGGTAGCATTGCCGAGCCTTCGGCGTAATGCAGCCAATACTTGTAGCGCAGATGCTCTGGCGTACCGGATGCTGGGACTAGCTGACCATTACCGTAGCGATCGATTAGGTATTCAATAATTGCACCCGACTCAGCGATCGCCAAGTCTGCATCTGTAATTACTGGTGACTTGCCGAGGGGATGAACTTGGCGTAGCGACTCCGGTGCCATCATCGTCTTGGCATCGCGTTCATAGAATTTGATCTCGTATTCGATACCTAATTCTTCAAGCAGCCACAGCACCCGCTGCGATCGCGAGTTGTTAAGATGATGCACAACTATCATAAAACTTTCCTTTTTTGGTAGCTTATTGCTATCTGACTCTCGGCTAATTTCCAACTATACTATTAGACTTTTTCAGCCCAACTCCCCTAATTGGCTGGTTTTCTTGTTTCTAATTGGTATAAGTTTGAGTTAGTCGGTTGGAGAAACTGGTGCATCTGCTTTTGCAAAAAGTAACGATAGACACACAGCCAAGAATCGAAATAGTTGCTGCATAAAAACCTAATTTGTTTCATTTATGGCTTTAGTCATTGCCGGGGAACGTAGTGGGGTGGGTAAGACAACAGTCACACTCACCCTATTAGCATCTTTACGCCGTCGCGATCGCTTGGTGCAATCTTTTAAGGTAGGCCCCGACTACATTGATCCGATGTTTCATCAACACGTAACTGGTCGTGCTTGTCGCAATTTAGACCCCGTATTGACTTCCGAAGCCTACGTTCAGCAATGTTTTGCCCATCATAGCCAATTGAGTGAATATGCCCTAGTAGAAGGGGTGATGGGGTTGTTTGATGGAGTGAAGGGGAGTAGGAAGAGCAGGGGAGCAGAGGGGCATACTTCGACTACGCTCAGTAACCGGGGGAGCAGGGGAGCAGAGGAGAAGAATAATATCCAATGTCCAACTGATTTTGCGAGTACAGCACACATCGCACGGCTTTTAGATTTACCTGTGGTGTTGGTGATTGATTGCAGTCGTTTATCTGGTTCTGTAGCTGCGATCGCTCACGGCTATCGATCTTTTGATCCCCGAATTAAAATAGCTGGGGTAGTATTAAATCGCGTCGGGAGCGATCGCCATCTCTCTCTGCTCAAAGATTCCCTAGAACCTTTACAGTTACCCATTCTCGGCGTAATGCGCCGTCAAGATAATATTACAATTCCCGATCGCCATTTGGGTTTAGTACCCACAGCCGAACTTCCCGAACTCAATGCTTTAATCGCTCGTCTCGCCGATTTAGGAGATACTTGTTTCGACTGGCAACACTTATTACCTTTGTTAAAATCAGAACCCCTTTCTTTTTCTGCTTCATCCTCTTTATTTCCCTCATTCCCAGTTAGGATTGCAGTAGCCCGCGATCGCGCTTTTAATTTTTATTACCAAGACAATCTCGATTTGCTGCAACAACTTGGTGCAGAATTGGTTTTCTGGAGTCCCTTGGAAGATGCTGGTATACCAAAAGATATCCAGGGAATGTATTTTGGCGGTGGTTTCCCGGAAGTTTTTGCCCAGCAACTCGCAGAAAATTCTAGCGTTCGTGATGCAGTAAAAACGGCAATACTTCAAGGAATGCCTACAGTTGCCGAATGCGGAGGATTGATGTATTTGTGCGAGCAAATTATCGATTTTGAGGGTAAATCTTGGTTGATGGCGGGAGTTATACCAACATCTGCTGTCATGGGTGGACGTTTAACTTTGGGCTATCGTCGTGCTGTAGCTTTGCAAGATAATTTGTTAGTTAAGGCAAATACAACTGTTTACGGACATGAGTTTCATCGTTCCCATTTAACCTTAACTCCCACTCAGCCCCTATTTGAAACTTCTCGCTACGATTGTGAAGAAAATATGGGATGCGAAGGATGGGGTTTACCTGCAAATGTTCATGCTTCTTATGTTCATCTGCATTGGGGAGAAAGTAGAGAAATTCCCCAGCAGTTTCTTAAAGAATGTCTAAAACTAGCATCTTCAAAAACGTGTATTTAAGCCAATACAGTTCAGATAACCCCAAAACCCTCATGTAGAGACGCGATTTATCGCGTCTTGATTTATCGTGGATTATGGGGACAAAGAAACACAAAAAGGCAGTGATATCATGTCCGTATAATTAGTTATGATTTCCACAGTCATTGCACCCCACCCCCAGCCCCTACCGAAGAGCGGGGAACTCGGGGCCCCCTCTGGGGATTAGGGGCAGGGAGACAAAGCATAGCTTTGGCGGGGTGGGATTCTTGAGGTTTAATAAATAATTTAACGGACATGATATGAGATAATTCACCGCCTTCTCTTGGAGAAACTTATAATTCCATGTTAGTTTTGGACTTCAACCCAACGGCGGTAAAGCTTTTGAATTTGTTTGAGAAGCGCAGTAGGAGCTGGTTGAGTTGACTCATTCGGCTTCGCTATATCCTGTAATTGGGTCAGGAGTCTGGCTTCTTCGACGGCAACTTCACCATCGCTATAAATTAAGCCACTGATGGCTTCAATCAGATTTTCGCAATCTTCAAGACTGGGGCGATCGCCTAGATACTCCCGCACCCAGTCGTAGCATTCTTTTGGCTGCACAGGAACTAATTCGTACAGCCAAGGCTTAATTTCTGGGTCGTTAGCTAAACCTTTAGCTTGAGCTATTTCGCGGAGATATTGCCGTTCTTCTGGCTGGATTCTGCCATCGATCCAGGCTGCTCCAATCAGGATTTTAACTAAGTTTTTTACATTGGAAGGGGAAACCATTGCTGCCTCCTCTGGTAGATTCAGGCCTCCACCAAATCGTACAATCCCAAACAGTATTCACTCGGAATTATTGGTTTTTCTTAAGCGCACCATAAAAAAACCATCCATGTCCTGTCGATGGGGCCAAAGTTTAAACCAACCTTGAGGTGTACTATCGGTAGAATCAGGTAACTCAACGCCAATAGGAGACTCAATTTGCCACTGAGGTGAATCAGCTAAAAACGCCGAAATTACTTCTTCATTTTCTGCCGGATGCAATGTACAGGTGGCATAAACTAGTACACCACCAGGTTTGACAAAAGTTGAGGTATGTGTCAACAATTCTCGTTGCAACACCGAAAGTTCTTGGACAGATTCTGGTGTCTGTCGCCAACGCGCATCAGCATGACGGTGCATAGTTCCCAAACCAGAACATGGAGCATCAAGTAATACACGGTCTGCGGTGTTTTGAAATTGGGCAAAGTGGCGACTGTCGCCAGTATAAATTTGAATAGATTGTAAATTTAGCCGTTGAGAATTTTCTTGAAGTTTGCGAAGACGAGAAGCAGTGCGATCGCAAGCCCAAATTTTCCCTTTATCTGCCATTAATTCAGCGATGTGGGTTGTTTTCCCCCCTGGTGCAGCACAGGCATCAATAACTACCTCACCTGGTTGGGGGTCGAGCAAATGACCTACCAATTGAGCGCTAGCATCTTGTACAGTCCACCAACCTTCTTTGAAACCCGGTAGTTTTTGAATTGAGCCAGTATTACTAATAAATCGTAAAGCTTGGGGTAAATGAGGAATCCGTCTCACCAAAACACCAGCAGATTGCAAAGCCGCCTCAACTTCCTCGATGGAAGTGCGAAGTGGGTTGATGCGTAAATCGATTGTGGGTGATTGGTTCATCCATTCACACAGTTGTTCTGTGTCGTTCAAACCCAATTGTTCCAACCAAACTTGAATAATCCAGTCAGGAAAACTGTGTAAAATGCCCAAGCGTTCCACAGGGTTTTCTGGAAGTTCTAACGCATCAAAATAGGTAACTGGGGACTGGGGAAGTAACAAAGAATCTTTCTCCTCTGCCCCTCTGCCCCCCTGCCCCTCTGCTTGTCTTAAATACTGGCGTAATAGACCGTTAACAAAACCCGTGAGTCCAGCAAAACCGTTTTCTTTAGCGAGTTGGACTGTGGTATTAACAGCAGCCGAGGCGGGAATACGCTCTTGATAACGCAGTTGGTAGAAGCCCAGATGTAAGATAGTGCGGAGGTCTTGTGGTTGTTGATGAGATTTCTTTTTGGCGAATTGATCGATGAGAGTATCGAGGGTGCGCTGCCTTCTGACGCTCCCATAGACCAATTCTGTCACTAAGCGGCGATCGTTATCAGGCAAATTAACTTTTTGCAGTACTCTATCTAGGGCAACATCAGCATAAGCCCCCTTATGAACATCTCGCAGGGCGATAAAAGCTAATTGACGGGGGTTGGTCATGAAAACACGATTCAGGAGTCAGGAGGCTTTTGTATTCTAACTCCCAACTCCTGTACAGACGCGATTAATCGTGTCTCTACTCCTAATTCACCTATCAAGACATATAGGGGTCTACACTGGCAATTTCAAACTCACACGCTCTAGAAACCTGTTCTGCTGGTAATTTTCCAAAGCTGATTAATGGTAAATATGTGTGGTTTGCCATCAGTTCTTTTGCTAATAAGAACCCAGTGATTGTCCAAGTTTGATATTTCCTAGCTTGTTTCCCAATCAATCGCCCTTTTTTCCCATCGTAATACTCTGGCCATTCATCTGTACTGAGGCGTCCTTGGGCAACTTCAATCGCCTTTTGTGCAAGATTTGTTCTATTAGTTTTTACAGCCGCCCCCGCCAACATCCACATTAAAACTGGCCAACTACCAGCATTATGATACGACCAAGGTATATTTTTGGGGTCACATCCGGTTACAATTCTGTATTCTTCATGTTCCAAAGCTGGGAAACAAATTTTCATTGGCATATCTCCCACTAAATCATCCCAGCGTTCTTCAATGAGAGTCATAATCGCTTGTGACTGTTCTTCTGTGGCTAAGTCGGAAATGATTGCCATTAAGTTTCCGAGTGAAAAGAAGCGAGTATCTAGCTGCGATGGGCCAACATTACCTGCTAGATAACCACCTTTTTTTGGTAGCCACTTGTCCAATTCATAATAAGGAACAGAATCTACATATATGTTGAATAGATTAACAGCAGCCTTGCCATATTCTTCACTTTTGAAGCGATAAATTGCATTTAGACGATTAATATCTATCCAATAATGCTGGCGAATATGAGCGCATAAAAGAGGTAAACGGTTATCAATGGCTTCAACAATATCAGAATTACCTTGACAAATTAGCAGTTCACGAGATGCACGTAATGCCGTGTAAAAGAGGACTTGCAATTCTAAAGGATGCCCATAAATGCCCATACGACGGTCAATCATACAAGCGCCATCTGGAACTAATAGCGTTGGGTACATATCAAAACGATTCGCCAAGCAGATTTCCATGATTAACCTGATACCATTTTGGAATTCAGGTTGATAGGCGAGAGAAAAATCTTTTGTGGAGACTACATAAGCGCGCAATAAAATAATCCACCATAAGCAAGAATCTACAGGCGTAACTCTAGCGATCGCATGTTCACCAAAGTCTGCTTCTAAATATTCTTGTCCATTATCTGATACTACTTTAAAGCTAGCTGGTATTAATCCTCGTCCTGGCTTATAGGCATCTAATGCCTTTTCTTTAGGTTGTAACTTTAAGGTTTCTTCTAAGAAATTACGAACAATATCGCTTCTACCTTTGATCAGAAAAATTAGAGCTGAAGAGACAAAATCTCGGATAAAGCACTGATCGTAATTGAGCGCTTCTACAGAAGCATCATAAGCGGCTACTGTCCCAACAGGGCGACCTTGATAATAGAGAATTGATTTTTCTAGCGCTAGCCATGCTTCTTCCACTTCTTTTAAATTCTCAGTAGTTTCCAATTCGTTTAGGTACATTGCCAAAATAACTCCATAAGGATTGTGAATTTGTGGTAGATGTGTCTTCATTTATTACTTTTGCTATTCATCAGCATAACAAAAACGATTCTTTGAATAGCAAAAATAATTTGTCAAAAAAATAATCAACCAACAATAATTTTGCTAACATTTAGGCAAATTTATTGTTAGTTAATTGCTTGTAATCTATTACTATTTTGGTGAATTCTAATTGTTGCTCTCCACCGCAATTAGTAACATGACTCCTAAAAACAGTTACATAAGATATATTTTTAGATTATTTATTGTTCCCTTGTCTGTCCAAAATCTTTGCTTTACCAAACAAAAACATATCTTCAGCGCTGTTTAGGCTTTGTGTGAAGTTCAAACTGGTTGCAGTGTATTTACTTGAGCAGTATTAGTTTTTGACACTAACAAGTCAGGTTATTCCCCTATTATCTAATAATTTATAATGTTTTTTCAGAATATGCAAGATTAATTTTCAAATTTTTTAATATGTCAATACTTCTCAAGGGTTAAATATCTTACTCTGTTGACACATGATACGGGATGTTTATGGAAGCGCGTCAAAAATAATCAAGAGTGCTAAGTCGAAATACCGCCCATAAGTGCAGAGAATATACTCAGTACAGAAGTACTCAGTATTTAGCAAAGCAATGTTCATTACTGTTCTCCCGAAGCAGCCTTAAACACTTGTTCAGCAGTTAGATTTAGCTCTATTAAAGTTGGTGATTGAATTTGCTCATTACCACGAAACTGAGTTACTTGGTACTCGCCTTCCACTAATGTATAAACTGATATTGTCGGTTGCTTGGGATTGCCAATAAACCGTTTTCCACCAAGAGCAGCATAGTCAACAATCCAATATTCTGGAATCCCAATTTCTTCATATTCCGCGAATTTGAGAAAATAATCATCTCGCCAATTTGTACTCACAACTTCTACTACCAATGGAATTGATGCGGCTTGAGTAACTGTTGATGATTTTTTCCAAAGTGGTTCATTAATTAAGTTAGGGATATTCAATACCAGCACATCTGGAATATAACCAGATTTTTTATCAACAGATTTGATTAATGCTTGAGCAGGAATTGAATAAGCTAGATTAAACCTCCGAATCTCAAAATTGAGTTCTCTAATTAGAAATGCTCTGACTAACTCATGTTCCCCTGTCGGCTGCATTTCAACTATTGCTCCTTTATGTAATTCATACCTCCCGTTCTCCGGTTTCCATTCGACAAATTCTTCAAAATTTATCGCTTCTACTAGATGTTGAAACATAACACTATTTCCTCAGATATTATTCATATTTTGACTAGCATCGATAAACTGCTAATCTCATATTACCTGCTGCTGGAATTCTTTATAAGCTCGATTAATTGCTTGCATTGAGGCTTTTGCAATTGTAGAACTATTAACATCAGGATGATACAATCTTGCTAATCGACGGTAGGCAAGTTTAACAACATTGGGGCGATCGCTCTGATTTACGCCCAAGACTTCCCACCATTCCCCCGATAATCCATCGAGAGTAAATTGACTCCAAATCTTGATGCTTCCGCCATTAGCACCACTTACCAGCGTTTTACCATCAGGGCTAAAAGCAACGGGATGACACCCAGAAAGATTTTGTAGTAATTCCCCAGTGTGGAGGTTCCAAAGTTTGATTGTACCGTCTCGGCTGGCACTGGCCAGGGTTTTTCCATCGGGGCTGATGGCAACAGACAAAACCGCCGTTGAGTGTCCAGTCAAAGTGGAAAGTAATTCTCCAGTTTGGAGATTCCACAGTTTAATTGTGGTGTCTGTGCTACCACTAATAAGAGTTTGACTGTTATGACTAATAACAACTGTATTCACAGCACCCAAATGTTTAGTGAGAATATAGCGTTGTTCCCAAGTTTTGACATCCCAAAGCCTAATAGTTTTATCGGCGCTACCACTGGCAAGGATTTTACCATCGGAACTGATGGTGACAGATAAAACTGCGTCTGAGTGTCCATTCAATGTGCGTTTTACTGTTCCCGTGTAGCGTCCCCAAATTCTAATCGTTTTATCAGCGCTACCACTAACAATAATTGCCCCATCAGGACTATATGCTACCGAGTTAACAAAGCCATTATGACTATAGGGAGAATTTAAATAAAAGAATGTCTGGAGAAATTTTTTTGTGTCTATCTGCCAACTGCTGATTTTGCAATCGACACTACCACTTGCAATCTGCTGTCCATCAGGGCTGATAGCAACAGATAAAACTGCTTCTGCTTGTCCAGAGAATGTATAAAGCCATTTTCCGGTTTTCAAGTTCCACAAATTAACTTGTCTGTCATCACTGCCACTGATTAAGGTAGTATCATCAGGACTGATTGCGATCGCATTAACTGCCGCTAAGTGACTCTTGAGTGTGCGTACACATCTCCAAGTTTCAGGTAGCTGGGTTGTCGGAAATATTTTTTCTGGTTCAATATTGGAAGTAGAAGGTTTAGGCATAGCAAATTCTGATTTTTTCTTAAATTCAGCCTTAAGTGCTTGTAACTCATCTTCAACTTCCAAAACAGTAAATTTTTGGTTGAGATCGTCACCAGATAAAAATGCTTCTAATTCCATCACTGCTTCGGAATAGTAGCCCATCTGCAAAACTTTCTCTTCCATCCGCTCAAAAAGCTGTGCTGGAGTTTCGCTAATTCCAGATTCGTCTAACAGTTTGGCAATACCATAGGCGGCGAGTCCGACTACTGCACCAATTCCTGCCATCGGTACTGCACCAATACCAAATGCCAGCCCTACTTTCGGTGCGACTAAACCCATACCACCGACGACGCTATAAACACCAGCACCGCCGACTGCACCAATTCCCATTGTAGCGATCGCAACAGCATCTCCTTGTGCTATGGCTTTAAAAGCGCCATAAGCAGCTGCACCAGCCACAGCGCCAGCAGCCACTACAGGAGTTGTACCAATTCCAACAGCGCCAAATCCGCCTGCTAGTCCCATCCCGCCTACCGTTGCGGAAACACCAGCACCTGCTAGGGTTCCGCCTGCAATGAATGCTGCGCCTGTTTTAGAATTCTGTGTCATTGCCTAATGTTTTCTTGAAATTTTCTAGGGCAATCAGGTTTTTTCCAAGTAGAATTATTGTTGCTTCGTGCTGCTGAAGCTGAGTTTGAAGAGTAAGCACAATTTTACTGTGAACTATTTTACTGAGTATGGCTTCAAGGGCTAGATTATCATCATGATTTTTAAGAGCTATACAAGCTTTATCCTTCCAATATTTAGCTTCTTCTTGAGCTTTTTCATAAATCTCTTGAATGCATTCTTGATTCAAGATAGCACTTTGTATTGCTTCTTTTGTTTCACCAATAGCTTCTAATAAAATTACTTTACTATCTTTTTTATCTATAGCAATATTTTGAGGTTTATGTGGCAGCAACATTTCTTTCTTAAGTCGCTGTAATTCCTCATCAACATCTTCAGAATTCATGAATACGTGTGAAACCTCTTGTGTATAAGGTTCTATCTCTAAAAATTTATTTTTTTTAGGCTCAAAATCGCTAATAGTACCATTTATTTGAGGCTTGCTGCATAATACTTCTTTCTCTGCTTCTGAAACTTTTTTCTCCCAAGATGCCAAACTACTTTGAATTGCATTTACTTGTAGTTGTTGCTCCTCTACCAAGGTTTTTAGCCTACCAGTAATTGCTTGATATCGTTCCTTTTGGAATTTTGCTTGACTAATTAAATCCTGATTACTTCCTCGCGCAGCAAGTTGATATTCTTGTTCCCATTTATCAGCTTCGGCTTGAGCTTTTGCATAGTCTCGTTGAGCAATTTCTTGGGCTACTCTGGAGTGGCTTACTCCTTCGCGTAACTTTCGTAGCGCATCCTGTGATGATTGATTTTGGTCGTACAGTCCCATAAGTTTATCTGAGTAGCCTGATTACCCAGAGAGTATACTAATTAATACTATTGCGTCCTCGTAAAAATTACTTAAGCCTTGACTTTTCCTTTTAATGCTACCTCAGAAAAGTCTCAGTACAATGTTTCATTAATTCGTAGCAAAATAACTTAAGCAAAGCTCTGGGTTAGTCTGCGTCCCTTTGCGTTTAAAAATATAACGATTTTACACACTCATTACCAAATAATCGAAACTAATCCTGATGCAGTTATATTTGAATCACAGGTTAATAGTTGTACTTCATTACCTTTACTTGCTAAAACTAGTGCAGTCGCAGTAATTTGCCTATCGTGCATTTCATTAATAGCAGATAAGCTCATAGTTATTTTAATTACATCTTTGTCAAGTGGATAAATTACCACACGCGGATCGGCTTCAACTACTGAAAGTAAATTCTTAGCAAAAGGAATAGATGTTCTTCCTCTCTCAACAATCCAAACAGCTTCGGCTAATGTTGTAGCTGGTATAACTAACTGGGAATCAGGATTAGAAAAAATAGCATTGGCATTCGCACCTAATCGCGAATTTCCTTCAAGAAATCAGATGAGAGCATGAGTATCAATCACGTACTTCATAATTACCTACGACCAGTCTAAGCCGTCTTCGGTATCTCCATGAAAATCAGTAATTTTAAAATCGTTTTCTGTTGATTGTTTATTCCCAGAAAACATACCAAACCGCATTATCTGCTTTTGGATTGGAGATTTTTCTGATTCTAAAAAAGTTATAATAACACGGCTTTCTGACACATCAGATGGTAATTCTGAAAGTTGTCTATTACCGTTTTTATACACTCATTCAATCGATTGCAACATTAGTATTTACCAAATTTGTACTCATATAAATTATAAAGTTAATACTAAAAATAGGTTTATTTGCTTAAAAACATCAAATTTTTGGACTGCATTGACGCTAGCTGCTGCTGTGCGTTACTTCTCCATGTTCACCAAAACACGCAAAGCTATCAAACCAACCAGCAGTAGTCCTGCTAAGGAACTCTGTAGCGATCGCACACTATATACACACTCTATCGATTATGTCAAGCAAGCCTGCGCTTTTATTAATCAGCAAATAGGCTAACTTGAACCAAAACCCATACGCAATCAGGAAATTATCAACAACCCTGATGAAATCTACTGAAAAGATGGAATAACATTTGTGTGTGCTTCAGCAAATTGTGTATAAGAGTTGAAAATGACGATATGGCAACATCTAATATCCTCAAAGAACCACAGCTTTTGCGGCTGGGTAACTTGTTTGGTGGACTGCGTGGCGATTTGACGGGAGGGCTAACAGCAGCAGTGGTGGCATTGCCTTTAGCTTTAGCCTTTGCAGTGGCCAGTGGTGTAGAACCAAAGGCGGGACTTTACACCGCGATTGTGGCGGGAATTGTCGCGGCAATTTTTGGTGGTTCCTCAGTACAGATTACAGGGCCAACAGGTGCAATGGCTGTGGTTTTGGTGGGAATTGTCGCCAAGTACGGACTTGAGAAAGTTTGGATTGCTGGGGTGATGGCTGGAATTATCCAGATTGCCTTGGGGGTTGCCAAACTTGGACAATTAGTAAAGTTTATTCCCTATCCAGTAACGGCAGGTTTTACTAATGGTATTGCCGTGATTATTTTCTGTGGTCAGTTAAATAATTTCTTTGGTTTAAAATTACCACGTAGCGAACATTTTTTGCCCGGACTTTGGCAAAGTCTAACTCATGTAGAAGCTCTAAATTGGGCAGCAGTTGCCTTAGCTGTTGTGGTGATCGCAACTAATCTTTTATGGCCGAGAATCAATACGACAATACCAGGTTCTTTAGTGGGACTGGTGTTAGCAACTGCGATCGCTTCTGCTTTCCATTTGAATGTACCAACAATTGGCACGATTCCTCAATCTTTACCGATGCCTCAAGGTATTCCGCACTGGAATGATTTTAGCCTGATTCGAGAACTAATTAACCCAGCTTTGGCTTTAGCTGCACTGGGAAGTATTGAATCTTTGTTATCGGCGGTAGTGGCTGATGGCATGACTGTTAGCGAGAAACATAATAGCGATCGCGAATTAATTGGTCAAGGTTTGGCTAATATGATTGTGCCATTTTTTGGTGGTATTCCTGCCACTGGTGCGATCGCTCGGACTGCTGTTAATGTCCGTTCTGGCGGCAAAACCCGACTGTCTGGGGTAATTCACGGCGTTGCTTTAGCCATTATTGTTTTAACTTTAGCACCCCTAGCAGCGCAGATTCCTTTAGCAGCACTTGCTGGGATTCTGATGGTAGTTAGTGTGCGGATGGTTGAGTGGGAAGCCATTGGTTTATTGATGCGTGCTACCTACTCTGACTTTGCGGTGATGATTCTCACTTGGCTAGTGACAATCTTGTTTGACTTAGTTCTCGCTGTCGAAGTGGGATTGATTGCAGCCGGAGCCTTGTTCATCAAACGCATGAGCGAATTGAGCCTAGCTAAAATACCTGAAACCGAAGTATTTCCCCCCGGTACTCCTTTGGAATTAGGTAAGGAAATTGCCGTTTATCGGGTAGATGGCCCCGTATTTTTTGGTGCTGCTGAACGATTTGCTACCTTCCTCCGCGATGAACCGGAAGTGAAATATTTAATTCTCCGGTTGCGGTTTGTGCCAAATATGGACACAACTGGGTTAGTAGCCTTAGAGGATATTTATCACGACTTAGAACGGCACAATTGCCGCTTAATTCTCACAGGTTTACAACCCGAAGTCCAACAACTACTAGAACGTACAGGATTGTTAAAAACAATTGGGTTATCAAATTGTTTTGAAACAACCACAGAGGCGATTTGCTCTATCTCTCCTCAGATTGCATGTTCTCAACCTGTAGCAGCTGATTTGAAAACAAAAGAATTGATGGAATTAATTGACTGATAATACAGCAGAATTCAGGAGTCAGAATTGTCGAATTCAGAACTAATATTATGTCCACTTGATTACTTATTAAACCCGAAGAACCCCACCTCGCCAAAGCTGCGCTTCGTCTCCTCTCCCCTTACCAAGGCTACGGTGTACACACAAGTCTGAAATAGCTGATTAACCAGGGTTTTACCCCACCCTAACCCTCCCCTTGCAAAGGGGAGGGAACTAGATTCCTGTTTCCCCCCTTGGAAAGGGCAGGGCTGTTTCATTCCCCAAAGAGCTTTAAAAATCAAGGGTTATAGCAA
>NZ_JAVRCE010000060.1:0-50057 GCF_034530915.1 Nostoc sp. DedQUE09 | reverse complement strand
TTTATCTCTCATGATATTGACAAACTCCTTCATCTTATGGAATGAAACAGCCCTGGGATTAAGGGGGGTAAGGATGTACTTCATTTAGATGCAAAATACTGTATTACTACAAACTTGCTTACCCATCAAGATTTTGCAGCCCCATCGCAATCTTACTGTGTTTTTCAATTTGCCCCATTACTTGTTTTGCCCGTTGAATAACTACGGCTGGTAAACCCGCCAATCTTCCCGCTTCAATTCCATAAGACTTATCAGCGCCTCCTGGTTGAACTTGGTGCAAAAAGATAATTTGGTCGGGTAATTCTTTCACTGTCACCTGATAATTAGCCACATTAGGAATAATGCTAGCTAGTTCATTTAATTCGTGATAATGGGTGGCAAAAATTGTCCGCGACCGAATATCCACTGCTATATATTCTGCCACCGCCCAAGCGATGGAAAGACCATCAAATGTTGCTGTCCCGCGGCCAATTTCATCTAATAATACCAGCGACCTAGATGTGGCATGGTTGAGAATATTTGCGGTTTCATTCATCTCCACCATAAATGTAGATTGACCAGTCGCTAAATCATCTACTGCACCGACACGGGTAAAAATGCGATCGCATATTCCCAATCTAGCAAACCTAGCTGGTACAAAACTACCAATCTGCGCCATTAACTGAATCAATCCTACCTGACGCAAATAACAACTTTTGCCGCTAGCGTTTGGCCCGGTAAGAATAATCAAATCGGGATAGTCATTTGTCCTTTGTCCTTTGTCACTTGTACTGAGCGTAGTCGTTGGCGCAGCCTCTCCAAGAGTTGTATTTGTTATTTGTTCTTGGTCATCTACTAATGACAAATGACTAATGACTAATGACTCTTGACCCAATTGCGTCGAATTCGGCACAAAGAACCCCGCAGGTAAAGACTGTTCCACCACTGGATGACGACCATCAACAATGTTTATCTCTCTTCCTGGCAATATTTCGGGACGACAGTAACCTTGATGCACCGCCAACTCAGCCAAACCACACAACACATCCGCCGCCGCCACTGCACGAGATAGATTGCGAATTACTTCCGCCTCTTGTGCTACCTCTTCCCGCAATGCTGTAAAAATCTCATATTCCAACTGATTTAAATCATCCCGCGCCGTCAAAATCCGGGCTTCTCGTTCCTTCAAATCTGGGGTGATATAACGTTCCTCATTAGTCAGGGTTTGCTTGCGGATATAGTTAGCGGGTACTTGGTCAGCTTTGGTGCGAGAAATACTGATGTAATAACCAAAGGTTTTGTTAAATCCTACCTTCAGTGTGGAAATTCCTGTTTTAGCTCTTTCATCAACTTCTAAATTGGCAATCCACTGCTGGTCTGCTTCTACAGTTGCCTTTCTTTCATCCAACAAGGGATTTACACTGGGGCGAATTAATCCGCCTTCTTTAATTAGTATGGGTGGTGACTCTACAAGATGTGCGTGTAACTTTTGCGCCAATTCTTCCAACACACTTGGGACTTTCTGCAAAGCTTTGAGAAATGGAGAACGCGTCTCAACTACTAAGTTGGATAATTCCGGCAAGCGTGAGAGGGAATCTGCCAAAGCTACTAAATCTCTAGCATTGGCTGTACCAGAACCTGCCCTTCCTGTAAGGCGTTCCAAATCATAAATTTGGCGTAATAAATGCCGCAAATCTTGACGTAGGGGCGTATTTTCCATCAATTCTTGGATGGTATCTTGTCGTGCCCGAATGCCTTTAATATCAAGTAGTGGTTGCAACAACCACCGCCGCAAAGCACGCCCACCCATTGCTGTACTAGTTTTATCTAAAGCCCAAAGTAGGGAACCGTGAAAAGTGCCATCCCGAACGGTTTGGGTAATTTCTAAGTTACGGCGGGTTTGATTGTCAACAATTAAGTAGTCGGTGACAGTATAGCTGCGGAGTCTCTGAAGAGTGACAGGGTTTTCTTTTTGAGTATCTTCCAGGTATTCCAGAAGACCGCCAGCCGCCCGGACGGCGAGGGGAAGATGATCGCAACCAAGTCCTTCGAGCGATCGCACCTTAAATTTCTGCAATAATCTAGGTCTAGCTTCACCTTGAGAAAAGGGAAGTTGCGATCGCAAACTATAACAAAATGATGGTGGCAAACACTGGGGGAGATGTGGCGAAGTTTCTCCCGGACGCAGCAAACTACCTAAATCAGGCGCATTTGTCGGAACTAACACCTCTGAAGGTTGCAAGCGCATTAATTCTTGGGTCAAATGTTCTAAATCGCTACCTTGAGTCGTGAGAAATTCACCTGTAGAGATGTCTGCATAAGCTAAACCCCAATGATTTACGGCAATGACTACTGCTGCTAAGTAATTATTGCGACTGGATTTGAGCATTCCTTCTTCTAGCAAAGTGCCGGGTGTAAGAATGCGCGTTACTTCTCGCCGCACCAATCTCCCAGCAGCTTCAGAAGCATCTTCCACTTGATCGCAAATCACTACTGCATAGCCTTTTTCTACTAGCATTGTCGCGTAGCGTTCCCAAGCGTGATGCGGAACACCAGACATCGCCACCCGTCCCTGTTCCCCAGCTTGCTTACTAGTGAGAACTAATTCCAATTCTTGTGCTAGTTTGACAGCATCTTGGAAATAGCATTCAAAGAAATCTCCTACCCGATACAGCAATATCGCGTGAGGATATTTATCCTTCGTCTCGACATAATGCAAGTACATTTGACTTAGCTTACTGCGATCCACCTGTAGATGGTCAGAAATAAAAGTACTTGCATCGGGCTTGGTAGATGGAGTTTCGGAGTGAGAGGCGGTCATAGATGCTATCGAGTTACGCACGGAAATTCCACAATATCCGATGATAACGTGATGTGAAAGTTGAATGGCGATCGCTCAAGGATATTTTACTTTTATCTGAAAAATGTTAATTTTGATACAATGCAAAATTCCCAACTTCTTCATGAAGTCGGGAATCTGAACAACTTAATTCAAACAAAATTATTGTATATTCTAAATTAGCAACCCCAAATTAAACAGAGGTTGCAAATCAAAAAATATTACTCCTCTTCTTCCTCTCCAAACACTGCGTCTATAAGTTCTTGTGCGCGTTCGTCTGAAATATTTAAAGCTTCTTGAAGTTCAGAGATATAATCTTGTTCGTGTTCGGGTACTTCTTCGTCAATCCCTACTACTAAGATAGCTGTGATGTATGCAGCTTCGCGATAACCTCTATTGGGTAAGGATTCGATAGACTGGGCGATTAAATCTTCTGGTTCTTCTTCTTCAATCAAGCTGACGACTTTTTCGGTCAATTCTTCAAAGTCTTCTTCAGAGTAATCTTCAAATAAGTCAACCCGACCGAGAAATTCACTCAAAGCATATTCTTCTGTGGAAGAAATACCTTCACCATCAGCCGCAGCGGAAAACAACCCAAGAATTGCGATCGCTACTTCTGGTTCTAGAGCAACTGAACTGACACTACGGCCTTTGGGCAACTTGCGTTTAGACATAATTATCCTCTAAAAGTTACGTGATATTTCAGGAAGTAATACCTTGTGGTGTATAATGCTTCCTCGATTTATGGTTCCCAAAATAATGCAGAAATATACATTGGGATGAATCTTTTTTTCATAAAAAATACGCAGATAATATATTGTTCTGCGTATAAAAACGGTTAAGTTGCCTTGAGCTATCGAGGTTTTTAGTACTTGTCTACACCGTAGTCTAAAGGGCTACGGTGTACACCCAAGTCTGAAATAGCTGATTAAGCACGGTTTTACCCCACCCTAACCCTCCCCTTATAAAGGGGCTACGGTGTACACACAAGTCCAAGTAAAGTAATAAGGGAAGGAGTTGTGGGGAGTAAAAGGCGATGGAAAATCCAATCAGAATACACGCGTAAGCAGTTGAGGGAAAAGCATTTGGAGACCCAAGACTCTCTAAAAGGGGGCAGCATTGTACGAAGCTTTGGGAAAACATCAATCAGTCAGCATTCGACAAATAAGTAAAAATAGAGCCGAACAAATAGGATACTATCGATTTTTGGAGAATAAGAGTGTGACAGTAGGGGAATTAGTGCGAAGCCTATCAGATCACTGCGTATCTCATGTAGAAGGAAAGCATATATTAGCTATCAGTGATACCAGCGAAATTAACTTGCAGTCTCATGTAGGCAGGTTGGAAGCTTTGGGTCTAGGTGTAGTAGGAAACAATACGGATGTAGGATTTTATATTCATCCCACACTAGTATTAGATGCAGCAAATGGATTTCCCTTGAGGGGAAGTACAGTAAAACTGTGGACAAGAGATATCAACCATCAAGATAAGCATGAACGAAACTACGGCCAATTGCCAATAGAGGAAAAAGAATCATACAAATGGCTGCGTTCAGCTGATGAAACTCAACGGTGCATCAGTGTTGGTGAAGCCAAAATGATCACTCATATCGGCGACCGAGAAAGCGATATGTATGAGGAATTTGTGACAGTCGCAAATCAAGACAATCATGTATTGGTCAGAGCGCGCACTGACCGTCGCCTGGTGGGAAAGACCTCATCACTTTATACATACTTAAACCAACAGCCGAGTGAGGGGACTTACACAGTAGATGTCCCAGCTGATGCACGCACTAGTAGAACCGCAAGAGAGGCATTATTAATTGTTCGCCGTGCAATGGTGAAAATTCAACGTCCAGATAAATTGAATGGGCAAGATTATCCTCCGAGTGTGACACTTTATGCCGTGGAAGCCGTGGAGGTCAACCCACCACCAGGTCAAGCACCGATTCATTGGCGATTGCTCACCACCCACCAAGTTGTTTGTTTAGAACAAGCTTTACAGGTGATTCGATGGTACACCAGGAGAAACAGCGAATTGAACAACTTTTTGCCACCCTCAAAACTGCTGGTTTAAATCTCGAAGCTACCCAATTAGAATCGATTGCTGCCATTCAACGACTGACTGTATTAGCTTTGTCAGTCGCCGTGCTAATTTTACAACTGATTCAGGGACGGGATAACCATGATTTACCTGCTACTGTTGCTTTTTCACACGAGCAACAGCATTGCTTGTCTAGCATTTCACCAACTTTAGAGGGAAAACTCAATTGCAACAAAATCCCTATCCTCCTTCCTCTCTTCCTTGGGCTACTTGGATTATTGCTCGACTTGCTGGTTGGTCTGGTTACAAGTCTCAAAAACCTCCCGGTATTACTACTTTGGTTCGCGGTCTTGAGCAATTTGAATCCACCTTTTTTGGGTGGAAACTCGCTCTGGGCAAACTTGTGTGTACACCGTAGCCTCTTTACAAGGGGAGGGTTAGGGAGGGGTAAAAAATATTTGATACATCAATCACGACTTTTAAAGCTATTTCGTAATTTTTTATGATTACACAGGAAACAGAGTAATGTTGAAGTTTTTTGCTGATCGCGGTGGTACATTCACAGATATTATTGCTGTTACTAATAATCAAGCAATTATTGATGGAGTTTCAAAACATCCTGAACGTTTTTTAATTGTTCCTCTGCCTAACCAGCAATGGATTATAGTCTACAAACTACTTTCAGAAAATCCCGAACAATATCAAGATGCAGCCATCCAAGGTATTCGAGATATCATGGGTATTGCTAGCAACGAACCCATTCCTACTGAAGCCATAGAAGTGGTAAAAATGGGGACAACCGTAGCAACAAATGCGCTGTTAGAAAGAAAGGGAGACAGGGTTGTTCTTCTGATCACCAAAGGATTTAAAGATGCGCTGCGAATTGGCTACCAAAACCGTCCTAACATCTTTGCCCGACAGATAATCTTACCAACGATGCTTTATGAGCAGGTAATTGAAATAGATGAACGCTACGATGCTAACGGAAATGAATTAATACCCATAAATCTTGAACAAGTCAAAAGGGACTTACAAGCAGTTTACCATAGAGGAATTCGGAGTTGTGCTATTGTTTTTATGCACAGCGATCGCTATCCTGCTCACGAACAAGAAATAGCCCAGCTTGCTTTAAGAATCGGCTTTACTCAAATATCCGTATCCCATCAAGTTAGTCCGTTAATGAAGTTAGTTAGTCGAGGAGATACAACAGTAGTCGATGCTTATCTAACTCCTATTCTGCGCCGCTATGTTAACCAAGTAGCAAGTCAGTTACCTAGCGTCAAATTAATGTTTATGAAATCTGACGGCGGTTTAGTCGCAGCCGAACAATTTCAAGGCAAAGATAGTATTTTGAGCGGTCCGGCTGGCGGTATTGTCGGTGCAGTTCAAACTAGTAAAAGAGCAGGTTTTGAGTTAGTTATTACCTTTGACATGGGAGGGACAAGTACAGATGTTGCCCACTTTAAAGGAGAGTATGAACGACAACTAGATTCAGAAATAGCTGGGGCGCGGATGCGAGTTCCCGTATTAGCAATTAATACTATTGCTGCTGGTGGTGGTTCAGTTCTCTTTTTTGATGGTTCTAGTTATCGTGTCGGCCCTAAATCTGCTGGTTCAAATCCTGGCCCTGCTTGTTATCGACGTGGCGGGCCATTAGCGGTTACTGATGCCAATGTGATGTTAGGTAAAATTCACCCACAATATTTTCCCTCAGTTTTTGGCATTGATGGCAATTTACCTTTAGATAAAGATATTGTTATTCAAAAATTTACACAATTAACCCAAGACATTCAAGCCGTTACATTAAATGATTGTACTCCTGAACAAGTAGCCGCAGGATTTATTGCGATCGCAGTGGAAAATATGGCAAACGCAATTAAAAAAATCAGTCTGCAACGGGGTTATGATGTCAGCCAATATGTACTTTGTTGTTTTGGCGGTGCAGGCGGGCAAGTTGCTTGTTTAATTGCCGATACTTTAGGAATGAAAAAAATATTTTTACATCCTTATGCGGGAGTTCTCTCTGCTTATGGAATGGGATTAGCTGATGTAGGGGCAATTAGAGAAGGAGGAGTTGAACAACCTTTAACTCAAGCATTAATCCCTAAATTACAACAGTTAATGGAATATTTAGAAACTCAAGCTAGAAGTGAAATAGATGAAATACCAATTCAAGTAGAAGTAATCCGAAAAGCTAACTTAAAATATGAGGGTACTAACTCCATCTTGAGTGTTAATTATGCCGATGAAGTAGCAGGAATGCGACAAGAATTTGAAACTGAGCATCAATTTCGCTATGGTTTCATTCAATTAGATAAAAACTTAATTGTCGAATCTGCTTCAGTGGAAGTAATTCAAAGAATGGATACTCCCGAAGAACCTTTAATTATTCGTACCCGTTCTTTAGATGAAGTCCCTGTATCTGTTGAGACAGTCAAGATGTTTACTGCTGATAGATGGCATAATGCTCCTGTTTATCGACGGGAAGATTTACAACCAGAAGATAGTATTAATGGGCCTGCGATTATTATCGAAAAAATTAGCACGATTATAGTTGAACCAAACTGGGAAGCGAGATTAACTGAACGTAATCATTTAATTTTGCAACGTCTGAGATAGAGATTTATGATTTAATTTGATTAACCGAAAATATTAACTTTCAGAAAAGTATTCGGAGATTTTCAATGTTAAATTTATCTTCTCTTCCTTCGGGAATTCGCTAGCTTTGTCTAGATGGAAAATTAAATACACCTGACTTAGAATAAAGATGTGCTAATATCGATCGCAGTGAAGTTGATGTCTGCGGTATAGTTTCCGCAATATCTCATGCTAATTCAAGTTTTTTATGTAGAGAGCCAAGTAGCTCTGCTCAAGGAGGATGGCTGGTGTTAATAGTTCCAGCCAGGAACGGTTAGATGTCGAGGCTACTCTAACCGAAGTTAAAAGGCTCCAATTTGACCGCGCACATCGTGACGCCTCTGGATTATTCTATATCGAAGGTGTGCGTAACTTTGTAAAAGTAATTGACAACAGTTTTGATATTTCAGCGATCGCATTTAGTAAGAAACTGCTCACAGCACCTCTAGCACGGAAACTAGTTCGGCAATCTCGGCGTTCTGGTGTTCCTTGCATCAGCCTGACACCCGAACAGTTTCGATGTATTTCCCAAAGTGAACGTGCTTCTGGAGTTGGTGCAATTGTTCGTCAGCGCTGGTTCAAGCTCCGTGATATCTCGCCACAATCTAATTTGTGCTGGGTGGCTCTTGAAACTGTTCGCTCACCAGGAAACCTCGGAACCTTGATTCGCACATCAGAAGCTGTTGGCGGTGCTGGGTTTATTTTTATCAAAGATAGCGTAGATCCCTTTGCTCCCGATGTTATTCGCGCATCTATGGGTTCGCTTTTTAACCAAAAGTTTGTACGTACAAGCTTTTCTGCGCTCCGTCACTGGGTACAGAACCACCGCTGTCTTGTTATTGGTGCTTCACCAGATGGAATGTCTGAATTTCATCAGTTTAATTATCCCAATTCTACTCTTCTTTTCCTGGGTGAGGAGCGCCAAGGTCTAACCCCAGAACAGCGAGATTTATGCCAGCATCTTGTTCGGATTCCGATGGTAGGTGCGGTTGACTCTCTCAATCTTGCTGTAGCAGGTAGCCTTTTAATGTATGAGGTTTATAGGTCGAGAACATAATGTGTGAAGTGACACCCAACATCAATTAAGCTTTGTGTTGGGTTGCACTTTGCTTAACTCAACTTACATCAGCAAATGTTAAGTAATTCATTGAATTTCAACAAATAGGAATTAAAAATGCACACAACATCTCAACCCGATCCTGTTCGCTTAGAAATCTTTAAAAATCTCTATCAATTTATCGCCGAACAAATGGGAATTGTGTTGCAAAACACCGCCACCTCAGTGAATATTAAAGAAAGGCTGGATTTCTCCTGTGCAATTTTTGACTCATCGGGATTATTAGTAGCAAATGCCCCCCATATTCCTGTACATTTAGGCTCAATGAGTGAAAGTGTTCGCAGTTTAATTAACGATAAAGGCGACACTCTAAAACCGAGAAATGTCTATCTATCTAATAACCCCTATAACGGCGGAACCCACCTTCCTGATGTCACTGCAATTACCCCTGTTTTTTTGGAAAATAGTGAAAATACTTTATTCCCTACCCCCCTATTTTTTGTTGCTTCTCGCGGACATCAAGCAGATATAGGTGGAATTACTCCCGGTTCTATGCCTCCACACAGTACCACAGTGGAAGAAGAAGGAATTCTTTTTGATAATTTTCTCTTGGTTGAAGAGGGAAATTTTCGAGAAACCGCAGTCAGACAGCACCTTGCAAATCATACTTATCCTGCTCGTAACCCCGATCAAAATATCGCTGATTTTAAAGCCCAAATTGCTGCAAATGAACGGGGAGTTCAAGAACTTTGTAAAATGGTTTTACAATACGGAATTGATACTGTTCAGGCTTATATGACATTTGTACAAGCTAATGCTGAAGAGTCTGTTAGGCGTGCGATCGCAGTTCTCAAGGATGGCTCATTTACTTATAAAATGGATGATGGCTCGCAAATTAAAGTTAAAGTGACGATTCACCCAGAAAACCGCAGTGCTACCATCGATTTTACTGGGACTTCTGTACAACTAAATAGTAATTTTAATGCTCCCAAAGCTGTAACTCAAGCAGCAGTCTTATATGTCTTCCGTACTTTAGTTGATGATAATATTCCTCTCAATGCCGGGTGTCTTAATCCTTTACAAATTATTATCCCGGTTGGCTGTATGCTCAACCCAACCTATCCAGCCGCAGTAGTTGCAGGTAATGTAGAGACTTCTCAAACTATTGTCGATGCTTTATATGGCGCTTTGGGTGTTATGGCTGCTTCTCAAGGAACGATGAATAATTTTACTTTTGGTAATGAGCAGTATCAATATTATGAAACTATCTGCGGTGGCTCTGGGGCGGGGATTGATTTTGATGGTACTGATGGTGTTCATTCTCACATGACTAACTCCCGTTTGACCGATCCAGAAGTTTTAGAAACACGTTATCCTGTACTTTTAGAAAGCTTTAGTCTTCGTCCCGATAGCGGTGGCAAAGGAAAATATTCGGGTGGTAATGGAGTTGTCCGCCGCATTCGATTTCTTGAACCGATGACAGCTAATATTCTCTCTGGTCATCGGCTTGTTCCTCCCTTTGGATTAAATGGTGGGGAAGCAGGAAAAGTAGGACGAAACTGGATACAACGTCAGAATGGAATGGAAGAAAATTTAGACAGCACGGCAATAGTAGAGATGAAAACTGGGGATGTTTTTGTAATAGAAACTCCTGGCGGTGGAGGCTTTGAAAAATTCTCTTAAGAATCAAAAATTGCTATAAGCTGGCTTCAACTTCCCCAGAAAATTGAGTATAGCTGCAACTACAGCATCCGGCGACTCAATCAAGAAGCCGTGACCACCACGTTCGATGACTACAAGTTCAGCATTGGGAATACCTTGAGCAAGTTGTTGGGAAAACTTTAGCGGAGTGAGAATATCTTGTTTACCAACCATAACTAAGGTAGGACAATGAATTTCTTGGAGGCGGTCTATTGTGTCACTACTCAGGATGGCTTGGCTGTGATGATAAAGTGAATGAGTCGCAGGTGGGAAAGGATATCTGATCGCAAATTCAATCAGACCTTCGATCATGTCAGGAATTGAGTAGAAGGCATCTGTAAATATCCAGGGCAATATAACTTTTTCATAAAGTTTTAGGTCTACATTACTAGGAAGTTCGCCCCAAGTCTCAATGATGCTGTTGAATAATGCATCACCTTTTGCCAAAGATGAGAGTAGTATCAGACTTTTTACCTTTTCAGGGTGTGCTAACACTAACTCTTGGGCTATCTGACTACCCATTGAATGACCTGCTAAATGCACCCGATCAATGCCGATGCGATCGAGCAATGCTGCAACGTCACTAGCCATCTGCTTCAGACTATAGGGGTTTTCGGGAGCAGAACTTCTCCCCATACCTCGGTTATCCAAGCGAATGACTTGATACTGCGAAACCAGCGATGGCATAATCAGCGACCAATAGGCATGATCGCAAAGAAAGCCAGCTATTAATAGCAAAGGCTCACCCGTTCCCTTAATGTCGTAGAACAAATCAATCCCGTTAATCTGAACCTTGGGCATAGTAAATGATTCTGCTAAACCTTATTTTTAAGTAGGGATAGACAAGGCTAAACTCCTACGTCTTGAATTTCTCGTCCACCGGAATCTGATAGCCATTGGCGAGGCGATTGGTCATATTGGCAGTAGCTGCGATCGCCATTAGCTCCCCGAACATAGTATCACTCATACCCTTGGCACGCGCTGCCGCTGTGTGTGAGGCGATACAATACTCACAGCCATTGGTCGCACTCACAGCAATGTAAATCAGTTCGCGCATCAATGGATCGATCTCACCAGGGCTAACCATCACTTCCTTTAACGCTTGCCACGTTCGTTGCAGTGTAGGAGGATGGTTGGCTATGGCTTTCCAAAAGTTATTGATGTAGTCAGTTTGACGTGTAACGCGGATGTCGTCATACACTGCACGTACTTCGTCGCTGGCTTCTTCGTATTCAATCAGCTTAGTCATGTTTTAATTCCATATAGTTTCCCCAGCGAGTGGGAACCCCTAGATTGTAATACTGAGTTGCAATTAAAGATAGTAATATCATGCCCTCTTAGCGTCCATAGGTGAAAATTCTACATAATCTACAAACGACTTGGCATAGACTAGCATTTCTTGGGCGTTCTAGTAGAACAGACTAAACAGGAAATTTACAATATCTTGTTAGAGAAATAAGTGGGGTAAGTCCATGAAAAAATTCCTACAGCGTATTAAAGCATTACTCAAACGTATCCTCAAGAGGCCTGCATCCAATTCTCAGCAACCATTGCCTCTAATAAATACTCGATCAGAAACTTCTATTCCAACTGTTTCTCCCCGATGGGAATCTGGTTTGGTGCTTGTGTGTTCGCAATGTGCAAACGAGCAGTTAAGCTCAACCGCTTTCGAAGATTTAGAGAATTGGTTAAAATCTCGTTTAAAGTTTGAGGGATTATGGGGTGATTTTCGGGTAGTTAGCACCAGTTGTTTAGGAGTTTGTCCCCAGATGAGCATTACCGTAGTTATTGTAAGTCATGGAAGTCACGGAAATAGCCCATGCTTAATTGTAAATCCTCGAAGCGATCGCGAACTTCTGTATTCATATATCAAACAGCATAAAAGCTAACTGCAAAGGGTTGCTAAAGTTTAAAGTTATTGGATTCAGAACTATATTTTATCTCGCACTATATTTTGAACGAGTGCCAAAAAAAAGGGATGAATATTTTTCACCCCTTTTTCCAGGTCATCAGGGAGGTAAAGACTACTTATCCAACCCGTATTATTATCATTCCGATCTAAATAATTATTCTTTTAAACGAGGTATATTTGGTCTTACAAAAGTAGGTGAGGAATTAGCATTTCGAGCATTAGTGCTTGAAGACGTAGTTGGGGAGCTAAGATTCAGGAAATCGATGAGTTTGAGAGTACGATTACGAATTTTCCAGCGCCCATTTCTGTTAACGACTTGATCTTCATAAGTGCCATTAGCGACATCAATGCTGGTTTCCGAGCGTTTGTGAGTCGCATGGAGGTAAGAAGTCATCGTTGCTTGATTATTTTGAACTGAAATGTTTATTGTACCCATCAAGTGTTGAGTAGCCGTATAACCATTTCCTTGAAATACTGAATAGACAAAATCTGCCCAAGAATCTGTCCCATAATTCGTTTGAGTTGCCCCATCAGGAAAAATGGCAGTGAGAACTGCATCTTGAGTAAAACAACCCCGATAAATATTCTTTCCTTCTTTGAGATTTCCTCGACCAATGGCGTCAGTTCCCAGAGCGTAACAGGATGTTAATTTTTGAATTTCTAGTTCCGCACTAGGTTGAGCTGCACTTGCTAGTTCAAACTTACCTCCAACAAACAGCACAAGAGTGACTGCAAGCACAATCAAAGTTATACGACTTACCAGGAACGAAATAGCTTTTGAAACTATTCTCCCATTTTCTCTTCTTTTTTCCACAAGATGACTCCCTTAATTATTTACGATTTTTGCATCTTGTACTTTACTACAAACTAAAGTTTGGGCTAATAACTTTAGCCCATTAAAGCTGTCTAATATGCTTGTAGACTTCACTAGTAATTGACTTTTATATCTCCTAGAAAATCTTTTTTCTAGTAAATGATAAAGCTAGTACATACAAGAGTTGATGTATACAATTAGTTATAACAGTTAATTAATAAGTTACAAGTGCTAATTGTGACTAACTTTGTGTTGATTTGATTAAGTAATAAAGTCACTACTTACATACAAGACTTACGTAAATGTCACCCTTGAGGAATAGTAAATTTCTCAAAAATTAACTTTATAAAAATTGCCAATGCAGATATAAATCAATTTAACCAAGAATACTGCAAACCGTCCGCATCCATGCTAAAAAAACCCAACACATACTCTCTATTAACACTAATTACATTGATAATCGAATGCGAGGCGCTCTTTTGGGCACCTCACAATCTATATTTAGAGTGATAGTAGAGCGCTAATCACAATTAAACGACCACAAAGTTGTTTTCGGTTAGTGTCACATTGCCCAAAAGTTGTGCAAATTTTACCTGAGTAAATTCACCCACACTGCCATCTGCATCAAAGTACAATGCACCTGTAATATTGTCATAGATAAATCGTTGATTACTTGTCGTTGCAGATGTTCCGATTATAAACTGATTAGCTGAGGATAACCCGCCATTAAAACCAGCAGCCGATACCTGAATTAGGTCATTGGTGGCGTTGAAGTCATAAATAGTATCAACACTTCCATTGTAACTATTGAAAACAAAGGTATCAGTACCAATTCCTCCATAGAGACTATCATTACCCTCGCCACCTGTGAGGATATCATTGCCATCATCCCCAGAGAGTAGGTTATTGCCTGAATAGACAGCAGCACTCAAGCTATCATTACCTGCACCGCCAATAATCGTATCATTGCCACCATTGCCAGAGAGCGTATCGTTGCCATCGTTCCCCACAATAAAATCATCGTACTCTGTACCTGAGATATATAATCGTTCGATATTCTTGTAGCTAACGCTATTCGTGCCCGCCGTCATTAAGCCAATGTTAGTACTGGCATTGAATGCCGTTGTGATTCCCTTTGTAGCATAAAAATAGACGGACAATAAATCGTCACCCTTACCCCCATCTATCGTATCATTGCCACTGTTACTATAATTGGAATTATCATTGTTCCCGGAGAGCGTATCGTTGCCATCGTTCCCCACAATAAAATCATCGTACTCTGTACCTGAGATATATAATCGTTCGATATTCTTGTAGCTAACGCTATTCGTGCCCGCCGTAATTGAGCCAATGTTAGTAGTGGCATTGAATGTGGTTCTGATTCCTCCACTAGCAAACCTGTAATTGGCGGACAACAAATCGTCACCCTTACCCCCATCTATCGTATCTTTGCCACCATTGCCCGTGGAGAGCGTATCGTTGCCATCGTTCCCCACAATAAAATCATCGTACTGTGTACCTGAGATATTTAATCGTTCGATATTCTTGTAACTAACGCTATTCGTGCCTGCCGTAATTGAGCCAATGTTAGTAGTGGCATTGAATGTTGTTGCGATCCCCGCTGTAGCATTGCTGTAATCGACGGACAACAAATCGTCACCCTTACCCCCATCTATTGTATCTTTGCCATTATAATAACCATCGCTCCCGGAGAGCGTATCGTTGCCATTGCTCCCCACAAGGTTATCATCGTACTTTGTACCTGAGATATTTAATCGTTCGATATTCTTGTAACTAACCCGATAGGTGTCCGCCGTAATTGATGAAATGTTAGTAGTGGCATTGAATGTCGTTGTAATTCCTCCGGTAGCATAAGAGCCAAAATTGACGGACAACACATCGTCACCCTTACCCCCATCTACCGTTTGTGTAATTAAATCAGAGGGGGCAAAATATTCGGATAAGAAGCTTAGATAGAAGGAATCGTCACCATCGCCCCCAGAGAGTAGGTTATCGCCTATCGAACCGCGAGCATCCAAGGTATCATTACCAGCGCCTCCGTTAAGGCTGTTATTGCCTAAGGAGCGATAGTCGTAGTAGAAGTCGCTAGCTCGATTCTCATAGCCAGAGATGTCAAGAAAATCATTGCCATCGCCCCCAGAGAGCAGGTTATCGCCTCTTGAACCGCCAGCACGCAAGGTATCGTCACCAGCGCCACCGTTGAGGGTGTTATTACCAGATGAGACAGAGTTGCTGGAAGAGGAGAAGTACGGGTTGCTACCTCCATACAGATAGCCAGAGATGTCAAGAGAATCATTGCCATCGCCCCCAGAGAGCAGGTTATCGCCTTTTGAACCACTAGCACTCAAGGTATCGTTCCCTGCACCACCATTGAGGGTATTATTACCTAAAAAGAGAAGGTCATCTTTTTGTGGGCCGTAGAACGAGCCGGACTCATACTGGTAGCCAGAGGCAAAGAGAAAATCATTGCCATCGCCCCCAGAGAGCAAATTATCGCCTAGTAAAGAGTCAACGTTCAAGGTATCATTACCAGCACCACCGTTGAGAGTATTATTGCCCGCACTACCCCTCAAAAGGTCGTTGCCACTCTTGCCATCAATGATGTCATCACCCCCCTGACCATTGATGACATCATCTGAGTTGTCAAAGCCGTTAACATTATTATCAAGATCATTAAGAAAAGTAACAGTGTTCTTGTTGAAGATAGTGCTTTGAGTGGAGTTGGCATTGAAGACATCAAAGCTGTCTGTGATGGTAGTTTGCCCATTAAACAAAATATTGCCCAAGTCTACAGCGGCTCCTGTAGATTTGCTCAAGTTTTGCAGGTTTTCCAGGGCAAAGTTTTCCAGGATGAGTTTGTTAGGACTAAACACCCCAGAAAAGCTGATTTCCAGATTCTTGCCATTCTGGGTCAACAGTAGATTTTTGGCAGTTAAGCCTGCACCTTGAAATGTTAGGGTGTCCACTTCGGCAATGACTGCTGCTGTCGGGTTTGTTCCTTTTCCTACCCCACCGAAATCAGTGATATTATTATTGTTGTAGGAAAAGGAGGTGTAAACAAATTTATCCTTGCCACCGCCACCTATGAAGATATCCTTGCCATCGCTATCCGTAAAGATATCATCGCCATTACCACCGTTAAGGGTATTATTACCAAAAGCGCCAGAGGCAAAAAGAGAATCATTGCCATCGCCCCCAGAAAGCAGGTTATCGCCTGATGAATTGCTAGCATTCAAGGTATCGTCACCTACACCACCGTTGAGGGTGTTTTTGTCACGTTGTTCCTGGAAGTAGTCGGGAGAGGATTTAGAGACAGAGAGAGAATCATTGCCATCGCCCCCATTCAGTAACTTATTGCCTGATGAATCGCTAGCACTCAAGGTATCATCACCAGCACCACCAATAAGAGTATCATTTCCTGCACCACTTCTCAAAAGGTCGTTACCTGCTTTACCATTGATCGTGTCCGCGCTGTCGCTGCCCATTAGAGTATCATTACCGTTGGTTCCAATGATATTTGCCATAATTTTTACCTACCTAAATCGATTTGTTCAGTAACTTAACTTCAGTTATCAAGTTGATATTTATGCAGTTTTTAGGCACAATAAATTACCAAAAATTGATGTTTTCGGCATCCTTTATATGTTATATTTGAGCAAAAGTAATATTTCTTGAAGACTTACACCCACTATTGCAATACTTCTGAGTATCACTTATTTGAATTTCTCAAACTATCTAAGTCTTAAGCACTGTACAAATTAATTAGAGTGTAAATTAATGAAAATTAATTGTTTCAGGCTTTTTTAATCATCCTTATTCAGTAAAAATCACTCTTCAAAGTATCAAAAATGTCGGACTAAATGCCTAAAATACATCCTTCATATTTGTTTTTTGCCAGTGCCTAAATCCTATTAGAAAAGAAAATAGTCAGCAGTTGACTCTTGATTGGTAAAAAGATTTTGATGCCCTCCTAGTGGGCTATTATCCGTGGGTGTCTAACTTGAAAATAGAATATCTCAAGATCCTCAAAATAACTACATAGTCAATATCTTACTTAGATGTCTATGGTTAAATACTCATCTTTGCATAATCTTTACATTATTAGTTGAGAAATGTACACACAAGTACTTCTTCTGGTGTTTAGGCAATCAGGAATTACGCAACTAGCACAGTCAAGGAGAAAAACTAGTATAAAAATACTATAAAGGAGAAGTAAGCTTCTTTGAGAAGTCATGAATCTGCGGCTACAACTATCAAAAGTTACTTATTTTCCCAAAATGGGAATAGAAATTATAAATTGTGTCCCTTCTCCCAAAACTGATTCGCAAGTCAAATTTCCGCCATGATTTTCAACTATAATTTGCCGACTAATAGATAGTCCTAATCCCGTACCTTTTCCTACGCATTTGGTAGTAAACAAATTTTCAAAAATGCGTTTTTTAACTGCTTCAGGCATTCCTTGAGCATTATCTTGAATCTTAATTACTACCTTTTCATTATCTATTTGTAGATGAGTTTCAATAGTAATAACATTAGGATACTTTTGTTGAATTTCTAAAAAATCACGACCGATATTTGCTTCTTCTAAAGCATCAATTGCATTTGCAATAATATTCATAAACACTTGATTCAATTGTCCCAAATAGCATTTTACTGATGGTATGTCTGCATAATTCTTAATGATTTTAATTGCTGGGCGATTATGATCGGCTTTCAAACGATGTTGTAAAATCATCAAAGTACTATCAATACCTTCATGGATATTAGCTAACACCTTAGAGGTAGTATCAGCTCGGGAAAAAGTACGAAGAGATGTACTAATATTACGAATGCGCTGTGTCCCTACTGTCATCCCATCAATCATTTTTGGTAAATCTTTTAGCAGAAAATCTATATCTATCTCTTCGGCTTTTTCTTCAATTTCATTGCCAGGATTGGGGAATTTTTCTCGGTACAGTTGCAGATAGTCTATTAAATCTTTAACAATATCTTTTGCTTGGGCAATACTACCTGTGATAAAACCAATAGGGTTATTTATTTCGTGTGCTACACCTGCGACTAAATTACCCAGAGAAGACATTTTTTCACTTTGGATAAGTTGTAGTTGCGCCTCTTGTAAATCTTTTATCGATTGTTCTAATTCTTTAGATTTCTCTTGTGCTCTTGTGTACAAGCTGGCATTTTCTATTGCAATAGCCATTTGAGAAACTAAAACTTTTAATACCTCTACCCTTTCTAGAACAAAAGCCCCTGATGATAACTGGTTTTCTAAATAAATAATACCAGTTAGCTGTGATTGATACATAATGGGCAAACAAAAGATTGATTTTGTTTGAGATTTTTGGATATAAATATCAAAATTAAAAGGCTCTGTAGCCATTGCATCATTTAATACAATATATTGCTGGGTTCGGAGAACGTAATTAATCACAGATAGCGGTAAATCTTGATAAGTTTCAACAGGAATAGAACGTAAAATCGTCACCACATCGTCTGTAGCATTCCCAGAAGCTTCAATATACAGGTGATTATCTTTAAGTAGAAGTAGTGCTGCTTTTTGGGCGGCAGCATTTTCTAGTAAAATTTGGATCAGCTTACCCAATAAATTTTCTAAAACAATTTCATTAGTAATCGCTTGTGAAAACTTGATGAATGCATTAAAATCTAGAAAATCGCTCAAGCTGCTATTGGTAGTAGTGTTAGTAATAATATGAGTTGTATCAATTTTTGAACTAGTGTTTTCTATAGTAGTAGTTTGTCCTACTAGAAAAACATACTTTGATTCTAAATGTTTAACTTTAGCGATCGCACCCCAACGAATATAGGCATAATAGGCTTTAGTTATATAAGTTTGATGAATTAATTCTTTACCTAAAGATTGATAGAATTTTCCAGCTAACTCATAGGCTAAAGCTTCTTCTTGGAGAAAACCGTTTGCTTGAGATTTGGCAATCGAGTTTTCATAATAGTCCATTGCTTCTAGCTTTTGACCCAAAACTTGATACCGTTCTGCCTCGACGAGATAAAATCTGTGTAAGTGATTTGTGGGAGCATGAGTAGCCCAAAGTTCCATCTTTTGCTGATTAGCTTGGACTTTTTCTAGAATAGCTTGCTTCTCAAAATCTTTAGCAGTATGATATGTTGCCAAGTGAGCTAAAGAATCGTAGAAATAAAACACTGGGACAACAAACAACCCTGTAACACCACCTAAAGAGTTTTCTGCGATCGCAGCATTTTCTACAGCTTTAAAATACTCCCCAAATATATAAGAGAGCATTAGTTTATTCACAAATAAATGGTTAATTGTGTAAAGGTCATTTACTTGCTGATGAATTGGCAGCATACTTTGCTCGTCGTAGGCTTCTCCAATTAAACAATCCACATTTTCAAAACTTCTTTTCAAGTTCAGCACTGTTTGCAAATACACTGAGTTCCAAGTGAAAGCTACTTGTTGGTTGATTTTTTTCAGCGAATCACAATAAGCTATCAGTTCTTTTTCTAGAACCCAAAGTTCCTTACCCAGCCAAAATGAATGATAGGGATAAATATAACCACAATAACCAGCATATTCTAAATCTCCAGTTTCCAAACCACTAGAATATCCTGACATTGATGATGTTAATGTCTCTCTAATATGGTCTTTCCAATGCATAACATGGGCACTAACAACCGTCAAAATCTTAGCCTTAAGCTCTTCAGCATTAAATTGTGAGACCAGACGTGAAGCTAATTTCCCAAATTCATAGCCAGAATCAATTTCTCCTTGAATTCCACAAAGAAGTAATGCATAAAGACTATAACCGTAGGCAGATACAGCCGTATTGCCGTACATTAGAGACAAATTGACCATTTTACAGGCAATAATTGGCATCATTACAGGAGCAGTTTGAAAAGCCGCGGGGAGAACTCCCATTAAGATCCTCATGGCTGCAATCTTGTTAGGATCAGTCATTAATGGTAAATTAATTAAATTCGCAATGGCTTTCCCTTTTAAACAAACAGCAATTTCATCCATCCCCTGTTGAATATCAGTTGATGTTGGTTCATCTGGAAAACTTATTCCTAATAATTGCAGAATTGATACTGCTATTTGAATGGCTTCCAGTTGTTTGCTTTGAATTATAGAAGCAATAATCTGTACTTCATAAACTTTCACTTTATCTAAAAGAATTTTTGCTTCTTGCTGCACCACCTCAGCCCATTTTTGCATCTGCTCAAAATCACCACCCAGATAGGCTACCTCTGCGGCTCCTTCATATAAACCGATGGTTAAGGTATATTCAGTTTGCCA
Source organism: Nostoc sp. DedQUE09 (assembly GCF_034530915.1). Lineage (NCBI taxonomy): Bacteria > Bacillati > Cyanobacteriota > Cyanophyceae > Nostocales > Nostocaceae > Nostoc > Nostoc sp. DedQUE09. The sequence goes on along the minus strand of NZ_JAVRCE010000060.1, from coordinate 29,763 downwards.
AGCGTCTATATTTAAAAGTTCTATTCCATTTGTGAAATATTTAAGAGCAGCTTCGTAAGCTGTAGAAGCTTTAGCTTTTCGCCCAGCAATTAAATTTAATCGTGCCAATTCAGTTTTTTCAGATTGATCTATCAGGTTAACAATACCTACATTCAACTGATTGACAATATCAAAAATATTAGCTTCTATTTCCTCTTTAGGTATATTTTGGAGAAGCAATTGCCCAATTTTCAGGTGAGTAGATTTCTTCAGTTCTTCTGGAATCAACGAATATGCTGCTTGTTGTACTCTGTCATGTAAGAACTTGTAACCCACCTGTGAGGTGTCGAAATTTAAATTAACTGCTTCTTCTTGATTAAAAACTAAAGGGATGCGGTAAGCTTCACTTAAAGGTAGAATTAATCCTGCTTGCAAAGCTGAGTGTAAATCATTTGCTGTCAAAGAAGGTGATTTTTCATTGACTATCGATAAAATATCCAGACTAAATCGGTCGCCTACACAAGCTGCTAATTTTAAAACATCTTGGGTAAACTTTGGTAGTTTTTGAACTCGGCTGGCAACTAACTCAACTACATTTTTATCTGTAATTCCAATTGCTTGAATATCCTCTAGGCTCCATTGCCATTCAGCATTAGCAAAATCAAATTTTAACAGTTTTTCTTGATGAAGTACCTGAATTAGTTGTGTTATGAAAAATGGGTTCCCACCTGTTTTGTTAAAAATTAGTTCAGCTAGGTTAATAATTTTTTTATGAAAAGCTCCTGTTTTTTTATCCTGCTTAATATCTATTTTTTGAAGAGTTTCAGCAACTAGCTGAGTTACATTATCTAAATTTAAAGGTTGCAATATAAGATTATTAACAACGGTGGCACTATTTTTAATTTCTTCTATTTTTTGGATTAAAGGATGTGCTGAACTAACTTCATTATCTCTATATGCCCCAATAAATAAAAAGTATTTGCTATCGGTATCAGTTATGAGTAGTTGAATTAGATTTAAAGTGGCTGAATCTGCCCATTGTAAATCATCTAAAAAGATGACTAATGGGTGTTCTTTTTGAGTAAAAACTTGAATAAATTCTTTAAAAACATGATTGAAGCGATTTTGTGATTCTGTTGCACCGATTTGGACAACTTCTGGCTGTGTACCGATGATTAATTCTACTTCTGGAATTACATCAGTAATAACTTTTCCATTTGTTCCTAAAGCTGATAAGATTTTATTACGCCATACTTCTATTTTTTCATTATTTTCGGTCAGTAAATACCGCATTAAATATGCATAAGCTTGAATTAAAGAAGCATAAGGTATATTCCGTTTTAACTGGTCAAACTTACCAGAGATAAAGTACCCTTGTTTGCGAGTAATAGGTTTATTAACTTCGTTGACTAGAACTGATTTGCCAATTCCAGAATAACCAGAAACTAGCATCATTTCACTAGTTCCAGATGTAACTCTCTCAAATGCAGCTAAAATTTGATTAACTTGTTCTTCACGACCATATAATTTTTGAGGAATTAATAACTGGCTCAATATATCCAAACGACCTGGAACAAAATCAGTAATGATTCCCTTAGTTTCTAACTGCTTGAGACATGATTTTAAATCTGCTAATAATCCTGTAGCACTTTGATATCTATCTTCCGCATTTTTTGCCATCAGCTTCATCACAATTTCAGAGATAGCTGTAGGAATTTGTGAATTTAGTGATTGCGGGTTTCTCGCTTGAACTGCAATGTGACTATAAACTACTTCTAGGGGGTCTTGGCTAACAAATGGTGTTTTATCAGTAAGCATTTCATATAAAGTCACACCAAGGGAATAAAAGTCAGTACGATAATCAAGAATACGATTCATTCTCCCAGTTTGTTCAGGAGACATATAGGCAAGTGTGCCTTCAACGCAGTTAGGGTTATTAAATTGAGGATTTTCGTTATTAAGACGGGAGGCTATACCAAAGTCAGCGAGTTTAACAATACCTGTCTGGGAGTTAATTATAATATTATTGGGTTTGATATCTTTATGAATAATCTGGTTATTATGCAAATAATCTAAAGCTTTAGTCAGTTGAATAGCAATTTTTAAATAGTTAATTAAGTCAAGTTTTTTTGTTTGTAAAAATTGAGTTAAAGACTGACCACCAAAGTCTTCTAACAACAGCCCTACACGGTTTTCAAAAGTTTCTAGACTGATAGCTTTAACTATATTGGGATGGTCTAAACCTTGCTGAATTTGATACTCATTTTTAAGGCGAGTAAAGGCTTCAAGAGTCGGATATTCATTTTTAAGCAGCTTGAGGATAACTCGCTGTTGCGTCTTTGGCATTTGTGCTTGATAAATAATTGTTTGGATTCCTTCGTAGAGAGTCGAGTTGATTTGGTATCCAGTGCGATTTGGCATTGATTTTTGCCTATAAAGTTATAAAATTAGCATCATCCCTGTTCTATCGTGAAAGGGGTTCTAGTTTAATTATTCCCAATACATAGAAAATTATTAGCATTGCGCTTCAGTATCCAAGAGTTGTAAATTAAAAAGTGATTATTTCCTGGTAACGGCAACTAGTGGCTAAAATCTGACTGTAACTTTTACGCCAACCGCAGATAAGGACACTTCTGTAAAAATCCAGATGCCTTACTATGTGCGTCTAAATTATAAGTATGCGTTGGCGTAGGTCGAATAATGCCACCAAATAAGTCATCCAACCCGTAGGGTGTGAAAAATTGCCATTGTCCTTGGGTATTTAGTCTAACTCCCACAGCGGTAGCGGTGTGCAGCCAATCTGCGATGCCATCCTCTGTACTAGTATAAGGTCTGCTGCCAAGACGCCAACGAGCAAAACTGGCTTGATTTTTGACATCAAACTCGTCATGAGGAAATTGTTCTGTGAGAATCGCCTTTGCTGCTAGTTCTTGAGAACGGTTCCCCTCTATATCAAAGAATGCAATATCAAAATCTTTAATACCTAACCCACAGTCATTGCCAAAAATTGAAGACCAAATGGTGTTTCGGACTGCACCCCCTGCTAACCACCAGTTAGGTAGATTTAGTTGAGCGATCGCAGGTAATACTGTATTAATACGTGTATCAGCTAAAATCATCTGTAGGCGAGTGTTACTATTCATATCAAATTTCTGGGATTGTCAAGTAAAAGGTGAAAATATTATCATTTATACTTCATTAAACTTACGGTATTGATAGTCCTGTTGTGACGCTTGGTAGGTCAATGTTTATCAGGAGAACTTCTGTATTCATAGTATAAATAAAACAGGTTATACAGAAGGTTAAATTGTGAATTTAGAATTTAGAATTTTTATTTATGGAAGATTTATTTGCGCGACTAGAACGCACACTCAATCCTGAACTGCCTTCTCTAACAGAGTCACAACAACAACTTCTACAAGAACTCAGTATTGATGAAAATCAACCCGGTACAATTCTGCATGACTTTCAAACTCTGATAGATTTCTTACAACCAAATGGAGTAGAAGTTAGTAGTGTTAATAACCTTCTACCGCTAAAAGTCCTATCAGAAGTTAACTCTCAGTTAAGTCATCCAATTGAAACCAAACTCAAACGCCCCGTACAGAAATCGTACCCCTACATTAATGGACTATATCTGTTATTACGCAGTTCTGGAATAGCCCAAATTAGATCCCAAGGGAAGAAGCAGGTTTTAGTTTTAGACGCAGCAACTTTGCAATCATGGTCAAGCCTCAATTTAACAGAACGTTATTTCAACCTATTAGAAGCCTGGTTAATTTGGGGAAATAACGAAGTTTTGGGTGAACATCAAGATTCATTAGGGAATTTGTTTAGATGTATTCAACTTTGGCCCCGCGTTCCAGATAAAGGGTTAAAATTTCCTAAATATGAAGATCAAAACAATATTAGTTATTACCCCGGTCTGCATAATGTTGCCTTGTTAGAGTTATTTGGCTTGTTATCTATCAAACATGGAAAACCACAAGAAGGCAAAGGGTGGCGAATTACTAGTTTACAACGCTTACCCTTTGGTGATGCTCTGTTGCAATTCCTCTTTCCATTAGGTATACGAGGAGAATTACAGGATGATGTGAATGTGAGTTTTGGAAAATTGCAGTCACATTTTCAACCATTCTTTCCCGAATGGGAGCATAATTTAATTGTTCCCAAGCAAGGCTTCACTGATGGTATTTATATTTTTAAAGTATCCCTTTTTAAGGCTTGGCGACGCATTGCCATATCAGCGAAAAAACCATTAAGCTGGTTAGCAGAGATAATTCTTGATGCTTTTGACTTCGATTACGATCACCTGTACGAGTTTAGTTATCAAGACCATTTTGGGCGTATCATAAAAATAGGTCATGCTTATATGGAAACACCCCCATTTGCAGACCAAGTGCAGATTGGTGATTTGTCTCTAGAACCAGGTGGTAAAATGACTTATCTTTATGATTTTGGTGACAACTGGAAATTTGATGTGCAGTTAGAAGCAATTAATCCAACTGATAACAAAATCAAGAAACCGAAGATTTTAGAAGTTCACGGAAATGCACCTCAACAGTATTGGAGTGAGGATGATGAATCGGATGAAGATGAAGGATGAGGAGGATTTAGGGAAGTGTAGAGAATGAATATTTTTTCGTGTTCTTATATCTTCTGTTTGTGTCTACTAAAACCCGCTTTAAGTTTGAGATAGTTTTATTTACAATAAAACAATACAAATTATCAGGAGATAAAATCTATGAATCTTCCATATAGTGGAGGTTGTCAATGTGGACAGATTCGTTATAAAATTCATGCCCAACCGTTAACACTTTACTTATGTCACTGTAAAGAATGTCAAAAACAATCGTCGAGTGCCTTTGGCATGTCTCTTACAATATTACGAGACGCTGTTGTGATTGTTCAGGGAAAACCGAAAGCTTGGACTCGAAAAAGTGATAGCGGGCGTGAAGTAAATAACCTGTTCTGTGGCGACTGCGGAACGCGATTGTTCCATGAAAGGACTTACAATCCAAATACTATCAATGTCAAAGCTGGAACCTTAGATGATACAAGTTGGTTACGCCCAGTGGGTAACATTTGGACACGCAGTGCCCAGTCATGGGTGATAATTTCAGACCAATTGCTCAACTATGATGGTCAACCAGAGGATACGCAGGCTTTATGGGAAAAATGGAAACAACAACATCCATAAATTCATAACTCCTGATATTAGACATCATACGCCTGACACTTAAATTATTGAACTCATAACTGTGCCAAAAGATATAATGATAAATTTTCCCTGCTAAAGTGCTTTAATGAACATATTAAATTAGTTAAAACAGTAATAGTAAACTCAAATTATAAGTTCAGTTTGTGTATCATATATATTTCCACTTGTCTGCAAATCATTAATAAGGCTAACAGACTATTAATATTTCACATAAAAACTTACTGTACATTTGCAATTAAGTAATTTAAGTAAATTGGATAAGTAAGACGATTTTGGTTCATTTTCAACACTTTTAACAGTTATTTCTAGACAAGCTTGATGAAAAACCATACACCGCAAGAATTGAACCCAGACCAAGAAATTGGGCGCTTAATTGATGAGGTAATGTCTTCATCTCTGACTGATGAACAGTACCGCAAAAAGATGCAGCGACGCAAAGAAGTGCAAGACAAGCGCATAGCAGAAGCTGTACCAGAAAAAGGGTTAATTATTGTAAATACTGGTAACGGTAAGGGTAAAACCACTGCGGCTTTGGGGATGGTGTTACGATCGCTCGGTCATGGGTATAAAGTAGCAATCGTTCAATTCATCAAAGGTAGCTGGGAACCTTCCGAAAAAAGGGTTTTCAGCTATTGGGAAGACCAGATAGAATTTCACGCAATGGGCGAAGGCTTTACCTGGGAAACTCAAGACCGCGATCGCGATCTTGACAAAGCTAGCGCCGCATGGGAAAAATCATTAGAATACATCCGCAACCCAGACTTTCATCTAGTGTTGTTAGACGAAATCAATATCGCCCTCAAAATGTCTTACTTACCAATAGAAGACGTTTTAGCAGGTTTGGCACAAAAACCTGCTAACAAACACGTTATTCTCACAGGTAGAGGAGCGCCACCTGCTTTAATTGAGCGTGCTGATTTAGTAACTGAAATGACCCTAGTTAAGCACCCTTTCCGCGATCAAGGTGTGAAAGCACAACCGGGAATTGAGTATTAGATGAGAATTTAGAATTTTTCAAAAACCAGGTTTCCTACTCACCAGAAATCAGAAACCTGGTTTTTAATTCTTGGATATCATACCAATTTGAAAAAAGAATGCAACACATAGATAATACATCTCCCCAACCCTGGCCTTACTAAGGGGTGCGCGTCAGCGTGGTTGGGTTTATCTGTCGTAAACATTTTTTCAATTGGTATCAGATGTGGAAAAGCAGATTTCAAGTTGATGAGGTACAAAATTTTAGTTCTGAATTCTGAATTCTGAATTCTGCTGTAAGTTCCATTTGTTACTTCTTATTCCAAAGACTTAAAAATGCTTGAGAGATAGCTGGGGTAATCTGACTTTGTAAGTGATTTAATGCATCACGATGATTTGCATTATTGTCATCATAATAAGTAAACAGATTCGTCAGCTTGACAATTTCTGGATTTTGATCGTTTGTTCCCCTCCATTTGTTAGTAACTTTGTGTAAAACGTCCTTGGGTAAATTTTGTTGTAAGTTATTTAACGCTGCGATGTAAGAAGGATTTTGAGGATTCTTTTTGAATTGGAAATACAAATCTATCAGCTTTACTTGTGTCTGAGGTTTGGGCTTATCTGTCAGACTAGATTGCTGTAGAATTTGACGTTGTTCAAAAGTAGCAATCCCATTTTCAGTTAAACCTTGAGATTTCTGAAATTTTTTGACTGCTGTATAAGTAGCCGGCCCATAAAAAGGTTTGTCTGGAGGAATTTCAGCATTGCTTGCAAAACCATGAAACTTCAATCTATTCTGAAGCCCTTTGACTGTATCTTCCATGACAGTTCGAGTCTCTGCATCAGCATTACCATTAACCGTAAGTTTTTGTGAATACTGTTTCTGAAACTTTTTAATCGCTTCTTCAGTAGGATCGTCTGTCAAAGAGTTGTTATTCCGCTTCCAGGGAGCAAATTTAGTCAGATCCGGTTTAGGATCAATCTCAGGAGCTAAATATCCCAATCCGATCAATATATGACGGATCACTTCAGGGCTACTAACGGCCATACTTTTTGGTTCCTTTGCGATTAAACTACCATTAAATGTATCTTGTTTTACAAAAATTAGGTAAGTAGAAATAAATAAATCTAACATTTCTTGTTTGCAAGGCGTTCCGAAAGTTAAGCGATGTGTGACGACAAGCTGCAACTCTTTGAGACGTTCGACGTATGCGACTACACACAGGGAAAAAGAAAGAGGGGCGATCGCTTATTCTCAATTTAATGATACTACGTGTTAATGGCACACAGATGTGCGCCCCTACCGCTCTAGACACTGCAAATTTATTAAAATTAACGTGGTGGAGTACTAGCTAACTGACTCTCTGGCATTGACAACATATAAAAACTACCAACAATTTCCGCAAAACTTCTGATTTATCTCTGGCAATTCTGCAAAACATACATCGTCAGTAAAATCAATAACAATAGATATCTGGTGAAATTAAATCTGCGTTATCGAGAACTCTTGTAGAAACATAGCACTGCTACGTTTCTACATTTATATTCATAATATTTAACAAACCTGATTTCAGGAAAAGCACATCTCATCTTTGTAGCACCCTCTTAAGTGAAGTAGATATTTTGGCGGCATATTACAGGCGCTAACTACTGACTATTACTTATAGGAGTGTATGTACAAAACTTAAGAGACAGTCATGAATCCACTAAAACGCAGGCGCAAACGGGGTGTTATTCTTACACCTCAAGGGTTTGAGAAACTTCAAACAGCAAAATGTCAGGCACAAAGTTGGGAAAACCTAGATAAACGCTATACTTTAGAAGATTTAAGCGATCGCACTGGCTTAGATCCAGATACAGTGATGAAGGTATTTCATTGCCAAGTAGGAGTTGACAAACAAACTCTAAACACCTGTTTTAGGGCTTTTAATTTATTACTTGAACCAAGTGATTATCAACTACCTCGGACTGATGAAGTAATCAGTTATCAGCATTCAATCCAAAATTTAACTGATTGGGGCGAAGCACCCGATATCTCTGTATTCTTAGGACGCACAGCAGAACTAGCAACACTAAAAGACTGGATTCTCGAAGAACACTGCCGACTAGTGACTTTGTTAGGTATGGATGGTATGGGCAAAACCAGCTTAACAGTAAAGCTAGCAGAGCAAATTCAAGATAAGTTTGAGTTTGTAATTTGGCGCAGTCTCCGCAATGCTCCACCAGTTAAAGATATGCTAGCCGATCTAATTAAACTTTTATCTAAAGGGCAGGAAACTAATTTATCAAAAACTTTAGACGGCAGAATTTCACAGTTGATTAATTGTTTAAAAAATGCTCGCTGTTTATTGATCTTAGATAATCTAGAGGCAATTTTACAAAAGGCTTCAGGTAAATATGATATTGGATATTATCGTCAAGGTTATGAAGGTTATAGTGAACTTATCAGACGAGTGGCACAAACAGTTCATCAAAGCTCCTTACTGCTTACAAGTCAGGAAACGCCGAGAGAAATTAGGCAACTGATAGGAGAAAAATTACCCGTTAAGTCATTGCAACTAAAAGGCTTGCAAATCCCAGAAATAGAAGAAATCTTTAAAAGCAAAGGTGCTTTTTGTGGTTCAAATGGTGATTTGCATCAACTCATTGAGAGCTATGCCGGTAATCCATTGGCATTAAATATAGCCTTTAACAAAATTGATAAGTTATTTGACGGTAATATTTCGGAGTTTTTAAACCAAAAAACATTAGTTTTTGGTGAGATTAGCCAGCTTTTAAAAGAGTATTTTAAACGCGTGTCAGATACAGAGAACATGATTATCGGGCGGTTAGCAAGTAATTCTCAGCCAGTTTCGCTTTCAGAACTGCGATCGCAAATATCACCTACTATAGCAACACCACAATTACTAGATGCTTTAGAATCTTTGCAAGAGCGGTCTTTAGTAGAAAAAAACACTTATCTTTTCTCTGTATCACCAATGATTAGAGAATATATAAATCATCAATTAATCCAAAACAAAATAAGCTCCAATATCAAACAGCGCCAGCATCCATCACAAAAACATCGCTCAATTACTACCAGAGAAAAAAGCAAACTCTCGTTTAATATTCCAGCGCTTCCCGTCGTGAAGCAGCAAGGTTAATTTATCAGCAGTAAACTCAAAATGTAACTGACGATTTTCAAATTCTGGCCAAGCAGCTTTAAAGTTCTGCTTTGTTAAATCCCGAAATGCAACCGTTAAATGGGGTGCAAAAGGGCGGGTTTTAGAAACCTTGTCAACAATTTGCAAGTTGCTTTCTGTATAAGCCATTAAATCAGCTTGCAAAGTTAAAAGCTCTTGACTTCTGACGACATTAATGTATATTACACGAGGTGCAAAGGCCTCAAACCCTCTGAGTGTAATTGCTACTGGCTGTTGGCCACTGGCAAACTCCTTCAAGGATGCTTCTAACAGTGGCAAGTTAGCATCTGCCCATTCAAAGGGCGGTTGCAGGGTAATATGAGGCGGAGACTTTAGCGCGCCGCCACTAGCATAGCGATCGGCAAAATACTGCTTAATCTCGTTGGCGTAATCTTGAATATCTTGCGGTGGTAGGAGGGCAACAAAAAAACGGCTCATTCAATTTTAGATTTTGGATTATGAAATCATTATTGCTGTTGAGTAGTGAACAGCAAACGCCCAAAAAATATTACAGATATATTACAGATATAGGGGTGCGTTAGGCTAAAGTCATAGCGCATTTCACTCAAGATTTATTGTATTCAGTACTCTGAATCAGTAGTGGGTACTTTACGTAGACTGTCGGTTGTAACTGGAGTTAAGAAGCCAATGCCGTGGTTTGTAAAAATTGAAGAGGGGAAAGTCGATAAACCTACCTTTGACCAATATGTACCTGCCCACAAAGCCTACATTCGGGAATTAATTACTAAAGGACACAAAGCGCGAACAGGCTATTGGGTGGATCAAAGAGGCGGGATGTTGCTGTTTGAGGCAGCCTCAAAGGAGGAAGCGGAAGCGATTGTAGCTGATGACCCCTTGGTGAAACACGGCTGCGTCAACTATCAGCTTTATGAATGGCGAATTGTTATGGAATAACACACACTTACTGAATTTTAATGTTATGCTTATGGAAGACCTGGATCTATGCGATCGCAACACCCAAATCTTGTCAGAACCGGAAGGTAGCAGCAACACGGGAGGCTTGTGGTAGGCGTAGTCTCCGGGTCGCCCTATTTTTAGGAGCGGTCAAAAACCATGCCTGGTTTTGGAGATATTGTTCAAAAAGCTTTTTACCTCGGTGTTGGATTAGCTTCTTACGCAGGTGAGAAAGCAGGGGGAAAATTAGCCGAAGTGCGATCACAAGTCCAAAAACTGGCAGATGAAATGGTGGCAAAGGGCGAAATGAACACAGAAGAAGCTCGCCGCTTCGTTGAAGATATGATGAAGCAAGCCCAACAAGCCCAACCATCTGGTGAAACCTCACCAGAAGCGTCCCCTTCTCAACCTCGCCGCATTGAAATTTTAGAGGAAGATGAAGAGCCAACGGTCAAAGAGGCTTCAAATGATGAGAATGTAGATAAATTACGCCAAGAAGTGCTAAACCTGCAAGACGAGTTAAAACGATTGCAACGCGATCAATAAAAAGCATTTTTTAAGCAAAATATTAGTAATAAGTGGCATTTTGACATGACACTTCGGATAAAAACTTGATAAGATACATTGCCTAGCGTGTATCTTAGTGTTTCAAGCTAGATAACACCAAGCGTCCTGTTTATAGCCTGCAAAGGTGTCAAGTTTATGGAACAGTGGCAAAAAGATTTAGTAGAAATTGTCGAAGCAGTGGCTGATGAAGTAGAGCGCTTCTTCCTGGGAATGAGTGAAGTGGTAGACGCATTTTTTGAACTAACGGAAGAAGTCACGGAGCAAGTACACAATAATATTGTTACTGAAGTCGATCACTATCTACAAGATTTAGCTGAACCGATATTTGAAGCTTACTGGGAACTGGAAGACATAGTAGCAGATGTCGATCCGGGTTTTCCTTATTCAGTTGAACCCACATCTGAAAAAAATGCTGCCTGTATCGGTTGTAGTCATTACCACGGTCAAGTTTATGGTGGTAATTTATTAGTTTGTGCTATGCATCCCCACGGTTGTGAAGATGAGAATTGTCCAGACTGGGAGAAGGAAGAGTATTGAGCGGGAGTTAGGAATTAGGAGTTAAGAGTTAACAAGCTACAAAATTACTAAAAGGACGTAAAGATAAGTAGAATAACTAATGACAAATGACAAATGACAAATGACAAACCAAGAAATGAAGTATGGCGAACGCGACATTGCAGAAGGTAAACTAATTACCTTTCCCAATCCGCGTGTGGGGAGGCGATATGACATTAACATTAGTTTGCCGGAATTTACTTGTAAATGTCCGTTTTCCGGTTATCCTGACTTTGCGACAATTTATGTTAGCTATGTGCCTGATGAACGGGTAGTGGAATTGAAGGCGCTCAAACTTTATATTAATAGTTACCGCGATCGCTATATTTCCCACGAAGAATCTGCCAATCAAATTTTAGATGATTTTGTGGCTGCTTGCGATCCGTTGGAAGTCACGGTGAAAGCAGATTTCACGCCTCGCGGTAATGTACATACTGTAGTTGAAGTGCGTCACCAAAAGTAACATTATTGCTGATGAGCGCAGATGGTATTAATCGGCTTCATTCAGCAATTTTCTTCACGGCAGATTGCACTTGAAGCACAACTTTTTTTGATAAAGGAATATACCCAAGTTCCAAACTAGATTTTTGTCCGTCAATCACAGCCCAATTGACAAAGTTTTTCAATGCTTGAGCTTTGACTCGGTTTGGATATTGGTGATAAGTTAAAAGCCAGCTGTAAGTGACAATGGGATAAGACTCGGCACCTGTAGGATCAGTGATGAAAGCAATCAAGTTATCACCTGGTAATTTCACGGCTTCTAAAGTTTGTGCTACAGATGCTGGTGTCGGTGTAATATAATTACCAGATTTATTTTCTAAAGCAGCCACAGGAAGCTTATTTTGTTTGGCGTAAATGTATTCTACATAGCCAATAGCTCCTGGTATCTGTTGAATCAGGGCGGTAACACCTTCGTTACCCTTTCCACCAATTCCTACTCGCCATGCTACAGATTTACCAGCCCCAACTTTGCTTTTCCATTCTGGACTGATGGTGCTTAGGTGTTGCGTTAAGACGCTTGTAGTTCCACTACCATCAGTTCGGTGTACAAGCTGAATCGGTAAATCGGGCAAACTTACCTCTGGATTAGCTGTGGCTATTCTAGGATGATTCCAATTCGTAATTTTTCCCAGAAAGATATCTACGTAAACTTGGCGTGGTAGCCTGAGAGTTGGTGGCACATTCACTTGAGGCGACTGCTGTGAAACTGGTGTGAGGTTATAAGCCAGCACAATAGAACCGGCAGTTATTGGCAAAGCGATTACTCCCCGTTTTATCTTGGCTGCTTGTTCACTTGTAATTCCCACATCACTAGCTGCAAAATCTACAGTACCGTCGATGAGCTGTTGTACTCCAGCACTGCTTCCTATAGCTTGATAGTTAATTTCTATATTGGGATTTTGCTGGTTGTAATCTGAAAGCCAGCGCTCATACAAAGGTGCGGGAAAACTTGCCCCAGTACCAACAAGGGAAACACGCTTTATATTTTTTTGCTCGGCAGCGCAAGAAGCAATACTCAACAATATAGCGATTAAAGGTAGAAGGCAAACCCGCCGCTGAGATTGAAGTTTAGCAGACATAGAAATTTTTTGTTCCAATGTTTAATAAATACCTCTAGTAATTTCAATTTGTAGGCGTGTGGGCGTGATTAATGGTAAATAACTTTGAAACGCAGAGGGACGCGGAGGTTAACGCAAAGGTACGCAAAGTAATCCTCTGCATTTCTCTGCGAGTTGCTTTGCGCGACGGCAGTCGCTACAACGGGGGGAACCTCCGCAACGCGCTGCCTCCCTTCTGTGTTTAAACTTCAATCGCTGCCTCTTTTTCCTCACCTTTTGGCTGTGAACTTAGCCGATCTAAAATCTCTAAAACTTCTTGTTCAAAGGCAACTTGGGCACGATTAGTTTTGCCACCGACATACAAGCGATCGCCTTTTTGCAATGCCCATATTTGCGAGTGGGAGAAGTAACTCATTACTACACCCAGCATGAGCAAGCCAAACCCTGTATAAACAATTGGGATGCCTGGATCGGCTTTAATTTGTAAGCCGGTGCTACCAATGACATCCAAAATTTTCAGCTTCACGCCATTAACTTCGGTGAACATCCCCGCACGGACTGTATCAACAAGTTTGCCAGTGGCATCATAAATTAATACCATCCCTTGCAAGTCTTTCGCCAAAAGGGAGACACCTTCACTCAAATCCGGTTTGGTAGGAACCCAGGTTCCCCAAATGCGTCCGTTACCGTTGGTGTTCAATTGCGCCATTGGTAGCTGAAAAATCGGGCTGTTGTTAAATTGGACGCGAACACCTGCAATTCCCCAATCAGTTTGATAGAAAGTTATGCCATGATACCGCAGAGGCTCGTTGACAAAAATCTTCTTATGGTCAATTTCCTCCCCCTGCTTATTCAAGACAGACATATCCGAATAAAATTGATCAATGCCGCCAGATGGTGTGTAGTCAATCCAAAAACGATTGACGCGCACAGACCAATCTTTCGGGATTTGGGCGGCTAAAGGGCCAGCATCGACAATATTTGTCACTTGAAATGTATCGCCACTAGCAACCATTTCCTGAGCCAAAAACCCAGTCATCGCCCCCCAAATTCCCCCTAGCAAAATACCGACGATGCCAATATGAACGATAATTGGGCCGATGCGTCCGACTATTCCTTTACGGGCATAAAGGAGATTTTCTTTTTCTTGATCTGGAAAAATTTTATAACGGTGTTTTTGTAAGATTTCGCTGAGGGAATTTAGGGAACCAGTATCTAGTTCTGCACTTAAAGCTAATTTTTGAAATTGTCGTGGTTCTTCGTAATATTTCCAGCGCTGGGCAGCTTTTAAGGCAGGCAACTGTCGAGTAAATGAACAAGCAGTTAAGCTAGTACCAAATAAAATGAGTAATGCCAAAAACCACCAAGTACGATATACATGGTCTAATCCAACTACCTGAATTACCTTCCAAGTTAAGAAACCAAATAAAGCTGGATGTTCTGGGTAGTTAGCCTGGTAAAATGCGGGTGACTGACCTTGCTCAATTACAGTACCAGTGGAGCTAAAGATCGCAATCAATAGCAGTAGTGCGATCGCTAGTCGTAAGTTAGTCAGTACGGGCAAAAGCTCTTGGCGTAAGAACTGCCCAGGTACTGCCCACCATTTTATTTCTTTGGACGCTGAATCTTCTGAAGTCATTAGGTGTAAAATCTAACAAAAGTATTGATATTAAAAACTGCCAAGGGGAATCCGAGAAATTAAGGAAAATACACCGAATCCTACCAATAGTGCCCCACTAACTGGGTTAATCCAACCAGACCAGCGACGCAATTCTAGTAACTTTTTAATTGAAGCTGTAAAAGTACCCGCCAAAATCAATGGTGCTACATAACCGGCTGTGTAAGAAAGTAGCAAGACAGCCCCTAAAATTAAGTCTTGTGTATTGGCAATCCAACCCAACAAACTAGCTAAAACAGGTGTGCTACAAGGGGATGCGACTAAGCCGAAAGTCAGCCCCAGCAAATAAGAACGCAATCCGGCTGGTAAATCTGGCGAAATCCAATTCGTTTCGCCCAAGGATGGAAATTGCAGAGGTAGTGCTTCTAATAAGTTCAGCCCCATGAGAATGGCGATAATGCTGACGATAATCGGCAAACCAATTCCCACTTGGCCGTAGACTTTTCCTACAAAAGCTGCTATTATTCCTAGCCCTGCCAAGGTAGTTGCTAATCCTAAAGCAAACCAAGTTGATTGGGCAGCTGCTTGCAAGCGGCTTTTAGCTTCATAACCGCCAATGTAACCAATAGTAATTGGCAGCATAGAAAGCATACAGGGTGTAAGACTGGTAAGCAAGCCAGCCGCAAATATGATACCAATGCTCACCATGCTAAGGTGTGTCAGTTGGTTAGAAACAAGGCTGTTGGCAAATTGTTCTAGTTGGTAAAGTTGGGTTTGCAGGTTATCAAGCATGGGGAGTTTATGAGCGGGAAATGCTTACTCTGCTTGAATTTTAGCTTATTTTTCGTTTGGGAGTTAGCAGAACGTAAATTATCCAAACTGAATATTATCTAAATTTCATCTGCCCAAGGAAATGTATCTAAAATACATTAAGCTCGAACTATATTTGAAGAAGCACGGCTGGAGTATTTGGCATGATGATTGCATTACCCGGATTTCAAATTGTCACTTTATTAAAAGCAGGGGTAAAAGCAGTCATATACCGTGGAATTAGGGTTAAAGATCAGCGTCCGGTAATTATCAAAGGGCTACGTCCAGAACAGTGTACACCCAATAATATTGAACAACTCAAACATGAGTATGCAATCGCTCAAAGGTTAAACACCCCAGCCGTAGTTAAAGCTTACGCCTTAGAGATGCATCAGGGAATCCCTTATTTAATTATGGAGGATTTTCAGGGGCGATCGCTTGACCAGTTACTAGGCCAATTTCAACAGCCTGTGCCGTTTCTGAAAATTGCGATTGAAATCACTAGTAAACTTGCACAAATTCACACTCATCACATTGTCCACAAGGATATTAAGCCGCAAAATATCTTAATTAACCTCGAAACTAATCAGGTCAAAATTGCTGATTTTGGAATTGCTACGTTCATTCCCTACCAGCAGCAAATAGTTAGCAGTTCCAGTGAAATTGAAGGCAGTCTACCTTATTTGTCACCTGAGCAAACTGGGCGGATGAATCGAGGAATTGACCATCGCAGCGATTTGTATTCTCTGGGAATCACCTTTTATGAGATGCTAACAGGTCAGCTACCATTTCAAGGTAAAGACCCCTTAGAGTGGGTGCATTGTCAGATTGCCAAATCTCCACCATCCCCGAATAAGTTAAAGTCTGATATTCCTCAAATGCTCTGTGACATCATCATCAAATTGTTGTCGAAGGTTGCAGAACAGAGGTATCAGAGCGCTTTAGGTTTGCAATTCGATCTGGAACAATGCTTAAAACAATTGGAGACAACTGGACAAATTAAATCCTTTGTTTTGGGTGAACAAGATATCTCAGAGCGTTTTCAAATTCCTCAAAAATTGTATGGGCGAGAAGCAGAGATTGCCAAGCTTTTACAAGCATTTGAACGAGTTGTTAGTCAAGGTAAACCAGAACTGGTTTTAGTTTCTGGCTATGCTGGGGTTGGTAAATCTTCTTTGGTGAAAGAGATTCACAAACCCATTGTTAGAGAACGTGGGGTTTTTATCTTTGGTAAATTTGATCAGTACAAACGAGATATTCCTTATTCCACTATTGTTCAAGCTTTTCAAACACTCGCTCGACAAATTTTAACGCAGCCTGAAGATCAACTTGCTACCTGGAAAAAGCGAATACAAGCAGCATTAGGAAACAATGGTAGATTGATCGCAGATGTAATTCCCGAAGTTGAATTAATCGTTGGAGAACAGCCTCCTATACCAGAGTTGGGGCCTGCCGAATCTCAAAACCGATTCAATTTGGTGTTTCAGAATTTTATCAGCGTCTTTGCTCAAAAAGAGCATCCTCTCACTGTTTTTTTAGATGATATGCAGTGGGCAGACAGCGCTACTTTAAATTTAATTCAAACCGTCATTACTGGGTCTAGTATCCAATATCTCTGCTTCATTTTGGTCTTTCGAGATAACGAAGTAGATGTTGTGCATCCCTTTAGTTTGATGATGGAGAAGGTTTGCCAGTATGGAGCAAGAATAACCGAAATTATCCTTACGCCATTGAGTATTGTTTATGTAAATCAGTTGATTGCTGATACTTTGCATAGTTCAGTAGAACAAGTAGAGCCTCTTGCTCAATTGATTTTCAAAAAAACTGACGGTAATCCTTTTTTTGTCAATGAGTTTTTGAAAACACTGCATCAAGAAAATCTGCTGATTTTTGACCGCCAACATCGTATTTGGCGATGGAATTTAACTCAGATTGAAGCTCAAGGGATTACAGATAATATTGTTAGTCTGATGATTGAGCGGCTGCAAAAACTGCCAGCCGCAACTCAACAGGTACTTAAGTTAGCTTCTTGTATTGGTAATCGTTTTGATTTAGAAATTTTAGCGATCGTTGGTGAACAATCTATTGAGAAAACAGCGAATGCGCTTGTTGATGCAATTTTAAGAGGATTAATTATACCCATATCAGATGAAACTGCCCAGAAAAACTATCGTTTCTATCATGACCGAGTTCAGCAAGCTGCATACTCCTTAACTGCTGATGAATCAAAGTCGGCAGTTCACCTGGCAATTGGACGACTTTTGCTGAAAAATGCTAGTTTTGAACAAGTAAACGAGCAAATATTTGATTTAGTCAATCAACTCAATTTCGCTGTGGATCTAATTATTGAACAGACAGAAAAAGATGAATTGCTACGGTTGAATTTAATCGCTGCTAAGAAAGCAAAAGCTTCTACAGCCTACGCTCCTGCTAAAAAGTTTTTTAGCGTTGCCATTAATCTTTTAGCTGAAAATGCCTGGATTGAACAATATGAACAAACATTTACGCTATTCAGAGAATTAGCTGAGTGTGAATTTTTAACAGGTAATTTAGTACAAGCAGAAAAATTATTTGAATTGCTATTTATAAAAGCAGCGTCTTCTATCGATAAATCTAATATTTATATGCTGCAAATCAGACTCTATCAAGTTGCAGGAAGGTATGAAGAGGCGCTGACATTGGGATTAGAAGCTTTAAAACTTTTCGGGGTGACATTCCCTGATACAAATGAGGAAGTGCAAGCTGCGATCGCAATTGAAAAAATCCAAGTATTAACCAATTTAGGTAATAGACAAGTCTCTGATTTAATTAATTCTATAGTAATCCAAGATCCAAATATTAAAACAGTCATTAGCCTGTTGACAACTTTGGGCGCACCTACTTATCTCAGTAGACCTGATCTCTTTCCGTTAGTCGTACTTAAAGCAGTTAACTACTCACTCAAGTTTGGCAATACAGAAGATTCCTGTTTTGCCTACAGCATGTATGCCATGTTGTTGGTTTCCATCTTTCATGATATTCCTACTGGGTACGCATTCTCTGAGATGACAATTCAATTAAATGAAAAGTTGCATGGCTTGAAACTTAGAGGAGTTGTTCTGCACATTCATGGAAGTCATATTAACCTTTGGTGTAACCATATTTTGAACGATATTCAATTTTTAGAGCGAGGATTTATCGGCTGTGTAGAAGCTGGTGATGTGACGATGGCTAACTACAATGGTTATCAAAGCTCATGGCAAATTATCCAGTTAGGTTTTCCACTTGCAGAAACATACAAATCTCTAGATAAATATACTACATTCGCCCGGCAGTCTAAACATGAGACTGTCTATCAGACAATCAAACTACAGCAGATGCTACTGATGAATCTGCGCGGACTAACTCACCACAATCTGATTCTCAGTAATGATCAATTTGATGAAGCATCAGCTTTATCTATTATTACAGATGCAGGTTTCGTCAGTGGAATTATTTTTTATCATGTTATTAAATTAATTATATTTTTTACTTATGGAAAATATACAGAGGCATTTAATTCTGCTTTAAAATTGTCTAATTTCCCAGTGACAACACTAGCATCACTAATTGAAACAGATTATATCTTATATTACTCACTGACTCTCACGGCTCTTTATCCAACACTATCTGAGCAAGAGCAAAAACAGTTTTTGCAAACCTTAAAATTCCATCAGCAGCAATTGCAATACTGGGCTAATCATTGCCCTGCAAACTTCTTACACAAGTCTCAATTAGTAGCTGCTGAAATAGCTCGCATTGAAAATCGAGATTTAGATGCAATGCGCTTGTATGAGCAATCAATTGCTTCAGCCTGTGAGCAAGGATTTGTTCAATATGAAGCTTTGGCTAATGAGTTATGCGCTAAATTTTATGTGGAACGGAAGTTTGAATTAATTGCCAAAACCTACTTGCAAGAAGCTAAAAATGCTTATGTACGCTGGGAGGCATCTGCTAAAGTTAAACACCTCGAAGAATCCTATCCTCAGCTATTGCCGCAACAACAGCTTATCTCTAATGGAACGTTTTTCAGCACAGGTGAACAACTAGACTTTTTATCGGTTGTTAAAGCATCTCAAAGCATATCTAGTGAAATTGTGTTTTCACGGTTGTTGAAGACTTTAATGCAGATTGTTCTTGAGCAAGCAGGAGCAGAAATTGGTTATTTATTGCTTGAATACGAGCAAAACTTGGTAATCGAAGTAGAAGCTAAATTTAATTCCCAAGCAGAAAAGCTCAATGTTTATCGACCTGTATTAGAGGGTGAAATTTCACAGGTTATTCCGCAATCAATGCTCAATTATGTCCAGCGAACTCAAGAAGCAGTGATTTTGCAAAATGCCACGGAGCAAAATCTGTTTTCCAAAGACGAATATATAATACGAAAGCAACCTAAATCTGTACTTTGTTTACCGATCGCGCTTCAGTCAAAATTAATTGGTATTTTATATTTAGAAAATAATCTTATTTCTAGCGCTTTTACACACGATAAACTTTCTGTACTAGAAATATTGATAGTTCAAATTGCTATTTCTTTAGAAAATGCTCGTCTTTATCAAGGTCTAGAAAATAGTCAAGAAAAACTCAATCTAGTGTTGAAATCTGCCCAGATCGGTGTTTGGAGTTGGGATATTGCCAACGATCGCTTTGACTGGGATGAGCAGATTTATCAACTATTTGGCTTAACACTTGAAACCTGTGTTGCCACTTTTGAAGCAATTTTAGCTCGTCTGCATCCAGATGATCGGGGATTGCTGACTCAATCGTTGAGCCGAGCGATTAACCAAGGTGTAGAGCATGATTTAGAATATCGAATTATTCGAGATGATGGCAGTGTTCGCTACCTAGCCTGCCGAGGAAAAGCCTTTTTTAATGAAGCAGGTAAAGCCACACACATGAGTGGTGTTGTGCTTGATATTACAGATCGCAAACAATCTGAAGCCGAACGTATCCAACTGATTCAAGAGCAAACCGCGCGACAAGAAGCAGAAGCCGATCAGCAACGGGCAACATTTTTGGCTCAAGTCAGTGCAACCCTTGGTTCTTCGCTCGATTATGAAAGCACATTAGTAAGTGTGGCAAATCTGGCTGTGCCTTACTTCGCTGATTGGTGCGGCGTTGATCTGTTGCAAGACAACCAATCAATTAATCGGGTAGCAGTTGCTCACCGCGATCCACAGAAAGTGAGATTAGGCTGGGAACTTTATCAACGTTATCCCAGAAATTTGGATGCACAGGAAGGCGTGCCTAAAGTTTTGCGTACTGGACAAGCTGAAATGATAACTGAAATTTCAGATGCATTGCTAGCAAGAGTCATCCCAGATCCAGAACATCTGCGTATTATACGTGAGCTTGGTTTAAAATCGTGTATAATTTTGCCATTAATGGCACGTGGAAGAATTTTTGGTGCTATTTCCTTTGTAAACGCTGAATCAGAACGTCGTTACAGCACGGCTGACTTGTCATTGGCGGAGAATATTGCTCATCGGGCGGCGATCGCTATTGATAATGCTCGCCTTTACCAAGAAGCGCAGCAAGCACAAAAAACAGCAGAACGAGCATTAGAGCGCATTGCCCGTCTTCAATCCATCACAGCTGCTCTTTCAGAATCGCTGACACCAGCCCAAGTATCTGATGTGATTGTCGAGCAGAGTATGGCTGCCTTGGGAGCCAGTTCTGCTCTTGTCGCCTTGGTGAATGAAAGTAAAACTGAACTGGAAATTGTGCGGGCGGTTGGCTATAACCAAGATTTGGTAGACACTTGGCGGCATTTTTCCATTGATTTACCTTCTCCTTTAGCAGAAGCTGTGCGGACTGGGCAACCTATTTGGGCTGAATCAACAAAAAATCGGATCGCTCGTTACCCTCATTTAGCTGAAGCTTACTCTAAATATGACTTTGAAGCCTGGATTTCTATTCCATTGATGGTAGAAGGTTCGGCAGTTGGAGGTATAACTTTAGGATTTGCCCAGCCTCAACAATTGAGTGGAGAAGATCAAGCGTTTATCTTGGCTGTTGCTCAACAATGCGCCCAAGCGATCGCTCGTGCCCATCTTTACGAAGCCGAACTAACCGCACGAAGCGCTGCTGAATCAGCAAACCGCATCAAAGATGAATTTCTTGCTGTCTTATCTCATGAACTGAGAACCCCACTCAACCCGATTCTCGGTTGGGCAAAATTAATGCGAACCCGCAAGCTCGATCAAGCAACAAGCGATCGCGCCCTAGAAACCATTGAGCGTAATGCCAAGTTACAAACCCAATTAATTGAAGATTTGCTCGATGTTTCCCGCATCCTTCAGGGTAAACTTAACCTCGACTTTGGCCGGATTAATTTGGTATCAGTCATTGAAGCTGCGATCGAGACAGTGCGTTTATCGGCGGAGGCTAAGTCTATCCAAATTCAGACAATTCTTAAATCTGGTGTCGGGGACGTTTTAGGCGATGCCAATCGATTGCAACAAGTCATTTGGAATATCCTTTCTAATGCCATTAAGTTTACTTCTACTGGGGGACAGGTAAAAATTAAATTAGAGCAAGTTAGCTCACAGGTACAAATTTGTGTAACTGACACAGGAAAAGGGATTGCACCTGAGTTTTTACCTTATGTCTTTGATTATTTCCGTCAAGCAGATGGGGCGACAACTCGAAAATTTGGCGGTTTAGGTTTAGGATTAGCGATCGTCCGCCATCTCGTAGAACTTCACGGGGGAACTGTGCAGGTAAAAAGCCTGGGCGAAGGACAAGGAGCAATTTTCACCGTCAGACTTCCATGCTTACAGGATGAAAACAAAGGAATTAAGGATGCAAAAGCTAACTCCTCACTGGTGGCGGCTCAGTCTTCACCACTGTCTGGCTTAGAGATTCTGGTAGTGGATGATGATGCAGATATGCGAGAATTTTTGCCCTTCATGCTGGAGCAATATGGTGCAACTGTTACCGTTGTCCCTTCAGGCATTGAAGCTTTAACTGCATTGAGTCAATCCCTGCCAAATCTAATTATCAGCGATATCGGAATGCCCGAAATGGATGGCTATATGCTGATGCGACAGGTGAGGAGTCTGGAACCAGAGCAAGGAGGGACAATTCCCGCGATCGCTTTAACTGCTTACGCTAGTGAGATAGATCATCAGCAAGCGATCGCTGCCGGATTTCAACGGCATATTTCTAAGCCTGTAGATTCAGAGGAATTAGTGAAAGCGATCGCATCATTAACGATATAGCCAAACACGCAACAGCGACAGCAATTGTTCGGTATCTACGGGTTTAGTAATGTAGTCTGATGCGCCGGCTTCAATACACTTCTCGCGATCGCCTTGCATAGCTTTAGCGGTCAGTGCAATAATCGGCAAAGACTTAAATTGCTCGTTTTGGCGGATCGTGCGTGTTGTTTCGTAACCATCCATTTCTGGCATCATTACGTCCATCAAAACAACATCAATATCTGGTGTATTTTCTAACATAGCAATTCCCTCTCTACCATTCTCAGCATATAAAACCTGGATTTGATAACGCTCCAGCATACTGGTAAGGGCGAAGATATTCCGCATATCATCGTCTACAATTAGCGCTTTTTTGCCAGTAAGTAAGTAGTCTTGTGAATGCAGTTGTTCGAGTATTTGTCGTTTTGGTGCAGGTAAATTTGCTTGGACTCGGTGTAAAAATAATGCTGTTTCATCAAGCAGACGTTCAGGCGATCGCACATCTTTAATGATGATTGTTTCGGCAATTCGTCTGAGTTCTGTTTCTTGAGCTTTGCTAATTTCTCTACCTGTGTAGACAATAATTGGTAAAGTTTTACCGTGAGGTAAAAGCTTTATCTGCTCGATCAGTTCAAACCCGGTCATGTCGGGTAGCCCTAAATCGAGGACAAGGCAATCAAAATGCTGGGTGCGAATAGCTTCTAGAGCAGCTGCACCGTCAGCCACAGCAGTAGTTGAAACATCGCTGTTACCAATCAACTCAACAATACTCAGCCGTTGAGTGTCGTCGTCTTCGACTACCAATAAATTTTTCACTTGGCGCTCAACAAAACCTTTAATTTTGGTCAACGCCTCGGATATTGTCTCGCTGGTTAAGGGTTTTTGGAGATATGCGATCGCACCTAGTTGTAAACCGCGCTGTTTTCCTTCTTCAACAGTCATGATATGTACGGGAATGTGACGGGTATTTGGGTCATGTTTGAGACGATCCAATACCGTCCAACCATCCATTTCTGGCAACCGGATATCTAGCAAAATGGCTGAAGGTAGGAATTGCTGCGCTAGCATCAAACCTGTACTACCGGTTTGGGCTGCTATCACCTTAAATCCTTGTTGTTGCGCCATATCTAGAAGGATACGCGCAAAATTAACGTCATCTTCGACAATTAGTAACACGCGATCGCCCCTTTCTATAGTCGTGCGATCATCATTTATGAGTGCTGAGTGCTGAGTGCTGAGTGCTGAGTGGGGACTTGTACTGAGCGAAGCCGAAGTAGTGGGGAGTGGGGAGTAGGGACTTGTACTGAGCGTTCGCGTAGCGTCTCGTAGAGAAGCCGAAGTAGTGGGAAGTGTCGATCTAGACTCAGCACTCAGCACTCGTGACTCAGCACTCAATTGTGGTAAGTAGAATGTGAAGGTGCTACCTTCACCGGGTTGACTGATGAGTTTAATTTCGCCGCCGAATAGACGGGCAATTTCGCGGCTAATTGATAAGCCTAATCCGGTACCGCCGTATCTGCGACTGGTAGAGCCATCGGCTTGCTGGAATGCTTCAAAAATCACTTTCTGTTTTTCGGGGGCAATGCCAATGCCTGTATCGCTGACTGAGAAAGCAATCACCAACTGGGCACGATTTAAGGTTTCGTTGTCGTTGCTCCACCCTAGCTTGGCTACTGCAATCCGTAAGCGTACCTCCCCATGCTCTGTAAATTTAAAAGCATTGGAGAGCAGATTTTTCAATACCTGTTGGATACGTTTGACATCTGTATAAATACTGTTTGGTAATTCGGGAGTAAATTCAATTGTGAAACCAAGTCCTTTGCTCTGAGCGATTTGTCGGAAGGTGCGCTCAATCTGTTCACCCAACTCTGCCAATGGCATTTGAGTCATGTCAATGGACATGGTTCCAGATTCAATTTTCGCGAGATCCAGAATGTCATTGATTAACGCCAACAAGTCAGTACCGGCTGAGTAAATTGTCTGGCTGTATTCGACTTGCTTGTCGGTGAGGTTGCGCTCGATATTATCTGTCAACAATTTCGCCAAAATCAACAAGCTATTTAACGGTGTCCGCAGTTCATGGGACATATTGGCGAGGAATTCTGATTTGTATTTTGAGGAGAGGGCAAGTTGTTCAGCTTTGTCTTCTAAAGACAGTCTTGCTTGTTCAATTTCCCGATTTTTGCGCTCGACTTCTTTCTTTTGCATCGCCAACAACTCTGCCTTTTCTTCTAATTCGGCGTTGGTTTGTTGCAGTTCCTCTTGCTGTCCTTTGAGTAAATCTTCAGAGGTTTTGAGTGATTGGGCTTGTTGTTCTAAGCGCTTGTTGGTTTCGCGGAGTTCGCTTTGCTGGGTTTGGAGTTCTTCAGCCAAAGATTGCGACTGCTTGAGCAATTCTTCAGTTCGCATCGATGCTGCGATCGTGTTGAGGACGATCGCGATACTTTCGGTAAGCTGATCGAAGAATGTCAGATGAATTTCGCTAAAGCGGCGGAAAGATGCTAATTCAATCACTGCTGTCACCTGTCCTTCAAAAAGTACAGGTAACACCACGGCATTCAGGGGCGTAGCTTCTCCTAACCCAGAAGCAATTTTGACATAATCGTTTGGTACATCCGTCAGCAGAATTCGCTCTTTTTCTAAAGCGCATTGTCCTACCAAACCTTCGCCCAAGTGGAAGCGGTTAGCTAGATGTCTGCGTTCGCGGTAAGCATAGCTACTAATTAGTTTCAAATACGGTGTATTTTCCAAGGAGTCCATCAGGAAGAATACACCGTGTTGCGCTCCTACCAAGGGTGCTAGTTCTGAAAGAATTAGTTTAGATACGGTTTCTAAGTCTCGCTGCCCTTGCAGCATTCGAGTAAACTTGGCTAAGTTAGTTTTCAACCAATCTTGCTCAGTATTTTTCTGCGTTGTCTCCCGCAGATTGGCAATCATCTGGTTGATGTTGTCTTTGAGTATCGCTACTTCACCTAATGCTTCGACGGCAATTGAACGAGTTAAATCGCCCTTAGTTACAGCTGTAGCAACTTCTGCGATCGCTCGCAACTGAGTTGTCAGTGTAGCAGCAAGTTCATTCACGTTATCTGTCAAATCTTTCCAAGTTCCAGCCGCGCCAGGGACTCTAGCTTGTCCGCCTAACTTCCCTTCAATTCCCACTTCCCGCGCTACTGTAGTTACCTGATTGGCAAATGTTGCTAGAGTATCAATCATCTCGTTGATTGTCTCTGCCAAGGTTTCAATTTCTCCCTTAGCATCTAACATCAGTTTCCGTTTCAAGTCACCGTTAGCAACTGCTGTTACAACTCTGGCGATACCGCGCACTTGTGCCGTTAAGTTCCCCGCCATCGAGTTCACGTTGTCAGTTAAATCCTTCCAAGTACCCGCGACACCTTGGACTTGCGCTTGTCCGCCTAACTTACCTTCAGTTCCCACTTCCCGCGCCACCCGTGTTACTTCACTGGCAAAGGAACTGAGTTGATCCACCATCGTGTTGGTGGTGTTCTTCAAATCCAAAATTTCGCCTTTGGCATCGACGGTAATTTTCTTAGATAAGTCGCCATTAGCCACCGCTTTGGTAACTTCCGCGATGTTGCGGACTTGTCCGGTGAGGTTCCCCGCCATCGAGTTCACGTTGTCCGTCAAATCTTTCCAAGTGCCAGCAACTCCTCTAACGTAAGCTTGTACGCCTAATTTACCTTCGGTTCCCACCTCACGGGCAACCCTTGTTACTTCTGATGCAAAAGAATTAAGCTGATCAACCATTGTATTAATGGTGTTTTTGAGTTCCTGAATTTCACCTTTAACATCAACAGTGATTTTCTTGGATAAGTCACCGTTAGCTACCGCCGTGGTAACTTCGGCAATGTTCCGCACTTGCGCCGTCAAGCTTCCCGCCATGAAGTTTACACTTTCGGTGAGATCTTTCCAAGTACCTGCCACTCCCTTAACTTCTGCTTGCACGCCCAATTTACCTTCAGTTCCCACCTCCCGCGCCACCCGCGTCACTTCACTTGCAAAGGAGTTGAGTTGATCCACCATCGTATTGATGGTGTTCTTGAGTTCCAATATTTCACCTTTGACATCAACGGAGATTTTCTTCGAGAGGTCGCCATTTGCCACCGCCGTGGTTACTGTAGCAATGTTTCGCACCTGTGCCGTTAAACTTCCCGCCATGAAGTTCACGCTGTCGGTTAAATCTTTCCAAGTTCCAGCTACGCCGCGCACATCTGCTTGCACACCCAGCTTACCCTCGCTTCCCACTTCCCGCGCCACCCGCGTCACTTCACTTGCAAAGGAATTAAGTTGATCCACCATTATATTGATGGTATTTTTTAACTCCAGAATTTCGCCTTTGACGGCAACAGTAATTTTCTTAGATAAATCACCATTGGCGATCGCAGTTGTAACTTCGGCAATGTTCCGCACCTGCGCCGTCAAGCTTCCCGCCATGAAGTTCACGCTGTCGGTTAAATCTTTCCAAGTACCAGCAACGTCTTTTACTTCTGCTTGTACACCCA
This sequence comes from Nostoc sp. DedQUE09, assembly GCF_034530915.1. Classification (NCBI taxonomy): domain Bacteria; kingdom Bacillati; phylum Cyanobacteriota; class Cyanophyceae; order Nostocales; family Nostocaceae; genus Nostoc; species Nostoc sp. DedQUE09. The sequence continues at coordinate 2,642 of NZ_JAVRCE010000060.1, read as the reverse complement.
ATTTACCTTCAGTTCCCACCTCACGGGCGACTCGCGTCACTTCACTTGCAAAGGAACTGAGTTGATCCACCATTGTATTAATGGTATTTTTCAACTCCAGAATTTCACCTTTAACATCGACAGTGATTTTCTTGGATAAGTCGCCTGTTGCAACCGCCGTAGTTACTTCGGCAATATTCCGTACTTGTGCCGTCAAGCTTCCCGCCATGAAATTTACGCTGTCGGTTAAATCTTTCCAAGTGCCAGCCACGCCGCGCACTTCTGCTTGCACGCCCAATTTACCCTCACTTCCTACCTCACGGGCAACCCGTGTTACTTCTGATGCAAAGGAATTGAGTTGATCCACCATTGTGTTAATGGTGTTTTTAAGTTCCAGAATTTCACCTTTGACATCGACGGTGATTTTTTTGGATAAGTCGCCTGTTGCAACCGCCGTAGTCACTTCGGCAATATTCCGCACCTGTGCCGTTAAACTTCCCGCCATGAAGTTCACGCTATCAGTTAAATCTTTCCAAGTACCAGCCACACCGCGCACATCGGCTTGCACGCCCAGTTTACCTTCACTGCCCACCTCACGGGCAACCCTTGTTACTTCCGATGCAAAGGAACTAAGTTGATCCACCATGATATTGATGGTGTTTTTGAGTTCAAAAATTTCACCTCTAACATCGACGGTGATTTTTTTAGATAGATCACCATTTGCGATCGCAGTGGCAACTTCGGCAATATTTCGCACCTGTCCGGTGAGATTACCCGCCATTAAGTTAACGTTATCAGTTAAATCTTTCCAAGTACCCGCTACTCCTCGGACTTCTGCTTGTACGCCTAACTTTCCTTCAGTTCCCACCTCACGCGCAACTCGCGTCACTTCTGATGCAAAGGAATTAAGCTGATCCACCATTGTGTTAATGGTGTTCTTAAGTTCCAGAATTTCACCTTTGACATCGACAGTGATTTTCTTAGATAAGTCGCCATTTGCAACCGCAGTTGTAACTTCGGCAATGTTCCGCACCTGTGCCGTTAAGCTTCCCGCCATGAAATTCACACTATCGGTCAGGTCTTTCCACGTACCCGCTACCCCGCGAACTTCTGCTTGACCGCCTAATTTTCCTTCAGCACCCACTTCACGCGCGACTCTTGTTACTTCCGATGCAAAAGAATTAAGTTGATCCACCATGATGTTGACGGTGTTTTTCAACTCTAAAATTTCGCCTTTGACATCAACAGTAATTTTCTTGGATAAGTCGCCATTCGCTACCGCCGTTGTCACTTCCGCAATGTTACGGACTTGGGCTGTTAAATTTCCTGCCATCAAGTTAACGTTGTCAGTTAAATCCTTCCAAGTACCTGCTACACCTTTAACTTCTGCTTGTACACCCAACTTCCCTTCAGTTCCCACTTCACGGGCAACTCTTGTTACTTCCGATGCAAAAGAATTAAGCTGATCCACCATCGTGTTGACGGTGTTTTTTAGTTCCAGAATTTCGCCTTTGACATTAACGGTAATTTTTTTGGATAAGTCACCATTTGCGATCGCAGTAGCAACTTCGGCAATGTTGCGAACTTGTCCGGTAAGATTACCCGCCATCAAGTTAACGTTATCAGTCAAATCTTTCCAAGTGCCAGCCACACCTTGCACTTCGGCTTGAACGCCCAACTTACCTTCAGTTCCCACCTCACGCGCCACCCGCGTTACTTCCGATGCAAAAGAACCAAGCCGATCTACCATCGTGTTGACGATATTAGCAGTTTGAAGAAACTCACCTTGCAGGGCTCTGCCTTCAATTTCTGTGGCGATCGTTTGCGATAAGTCACCATTAGCGACCGACCGAATTACGCGAGTCGTTTCAGCTGTTGGTTGAACTAAATCTGTAATTAGAGTATTGACAGAATTAACACAATCTGACCAAGAACCTTGAACATCTCCAAGAGAGGCACGTTCGACAATTTTTCCTTCTTTGCCAACAACGTTACCAATCCGTTGTAGTTCCGCCGCCATCCGCTCATTCTGGTAAATAATATCATTGAGCGTATCAGCTATTTTCCCTGCCACACCAGTATGATCTATGGGCATCCGAGCAGAGAAGTCACCCTGTTTAACAGCATTCAGCGTTTTTAGTAGCTGATTTAAATCTAGATTGTCGCTGTCTCTAGTTAACTGTTCGGTTGCCATAGCCGTATCCTTAATCTTGAATCTTGAAGAATTTTTTGTATTTTTTGCACCCCGTACTTATTTAGAGTACTTTTAGCCAATGCGTATCACAATAGAGAGCAGGGAATAGAAAGTGGATCAAACTACTTTTTATGGGTGCGAGTGTAAGCAGTAAAGAAAGACTGCTAGCTAAATGGTATTGCCGACGATATATCTGGCATACCACTTAGCTAATGATAGCTAGTTGGCCTATGTTATGCAGCATTAATTGTCGGCGATGCCTAACTTGGGCTAGTAAGCGATCGCACAGTAGAACACACGATGACAATTAACATTAACGTGAATTCGATTGCTCATATAATATCTACCCAATTTGCTCAATCAAAAAACCTCTCCCTGGTTTTATTACGCAAAACCGTCCCTCTCCGAGTCGGAGCTACGGTGTACACACAAGTCTGGAGTCGTTTACGAATCTGGTTTTTACCCCACC
>NZ_JAVRCE010000059.1:0-50221 GCF_034530915.1 Nostoc sp. DedQUE09 | reverse complement strand
GCTCATGGTTGGGTTAAATTACCAAGTTTGCTTCTCCCCATTATATGCAGCTTCAATGTAAATTGATATAACTTATTTAGTGTTGCACAGACAGAACGTCCAAAACGTCCTGATCCAATTACAGCAAATTGGTGATTATCTTGACGCAGACTACGGAAAAAATTTAACGCTGATAAATTCACAATTGTTAATCTCTATTATTGATTCCTAGATTCAATCAAAAGCATTATAAGTAGAGAGGCTCACGCCGATTCTGTTAAAATCACCCTTAATCCGTCCAGCTTGTTTTGCTGAGATGGGATTTTTATTAACTTGCGATAGATCAGTGCTGATTTACTTGATAGGAAATGCCTCTTTCAACAATGAAATAGAGCCATCAGCAATAAACCGTACACCAATGGCTAGGATAAAAAAACCAAAAACTCGATTTAAGGCTCCTACACCATTTCTTCCTAACCTTTTAATTAATGGCTCTCCTAAGACAAGACACAGGTAAAGGCTAATTCCGATTAAAACAATTCCCACTAAAGACTCTAGATACTCTACCCAATGATTAAAGCTAATCGATAAACTCGTGACTACACCAATTGCTCCAGGTCCGCTGATCAACGGCACTGCCATTGGTGTAAAAGAAATATCCTCTTTTTCCATAGCTTCATCCTTTTCTGATGGAGTTAGGCGTTGATGAACTGTAACCATTTCCCACGCTGTATGAGCAACAAGTAATCCACCTGCTAGCCGTAGCACATTTAGTGAAATCCCAAAAAATTCTAGTATCCATCTGCCAGCTACTAAAAACACAGCTAAAACTAAAACTACATTGGTGGCAGTTTGTAATGCCTGCTGATGACGCTTAGATGATGTTTCTGTTGCTGTTAAAGTATAAAAAACCGGAACTGCACCTATTGGATTGGCAATTGGGAAAAGAGCCATAAAGGTTGCTAATGTATTTTGAATTAACGGCATTATCAATATTTGGTTATCTAAGTTCCTTAAAAGCAGAGTTTAGCAGAGAGTCGGGGTCAAAGAAAGAGAATGACTTGCCTGTGGCAATGGACTGCACGACGCTAACGCTTGTGGATGCTGCACAGAGTAATCTGCCTTTGTTGTTGGCTGAAAACCAAGATTGCGGTGTTGAGCCGAAAGAGTGTTATGGAGGTGCTTGTTCCGCCGCGTCCGTCGCACAGAATTTAACTGGCTTGGAAAAACAACATAGCCTTTGCACTTCGTTGAAAGTAGAAAACCAGGATTGTGATGTTGAGGCGGCATTGCCTCATGAAGGTATGTTTTCCACCGCGCCTGTTGCACAAAATGAATTTTCTTCAAGTTCGGCGATCTCTAATTAAACACCAGAGCTTGTAGAAGAGGGCTATTCTGCTTCGTTGTTAGGAAAAAACCAAGTTTCGGGTGTGGAAGTCAAAGTAGTTAATGAAGGTACTTTTTCTGCCGCGCCTGTCCCTAGTGCTGGAAAATGGTCACATGAGGTGATTGTTGCGCGGTCAAATATGCGACCGGAGCGGATGCAGAAACTCAAAGTAGCAGGCAATTCAAGGCAAAATTTGGGGTTTGACTTTTTGCAGGAATGTTGGAGTGACGATCCGGCTTTGCAAATTGTGATCAAGAAATTGCTGGCGAAGTTTCCGCAGTGGGGATTGGTTGCAGTGGAAGGGGTGCTAGTGAAGTGGGAGGAGTAACAAATGCGCCCATCACTCTTACAGGGAAGTTATATTTACTAAGTACCATTTTCCTGATGAGTTTACACTGATATCCCAATACTCAGAAAATAAGCGAGGAAAAGGCTCACCACTAAGCACATACCCTTCAGAAGAAATGACAAAGTTGGTCATTTTACCATTAACTTGAACCCGAAAAATATGCTGATTATCTTCCTGTTTATAACTAATGGGTGCAGCTTCAATAACTTCAGGTTGATAAATAATATCAAAGGAAGTACCAAAATCACGTTGAAATACATAGTATTGCAGGTAATAAAATGGTTTAGAAATATAATCAAGCATATGCTCGAAGTCCTTCATAGTCCAGTCCATTTGATACTTGATAAATAAAGAATTGATTTCCTCAATTAAGTGATTTTTACTAATTATTTGTTGATATTCTTGTTCACCGATCTCGAATTGGATTAAAATTTGCTTCCACTGTTCCTTATCTTTAGAATATTTGAGAGAATAACGATTAGTAAATTTTGAATTAATATTTGTTGCAAACTTAATTAAGTCAGAGTCATTGGTAAATTCTTTGTTAAAGAGATGTGTAAGATTATAAATTTCACGACAAAAAATAACGGGTAGCAACCCAGCAAATAAGACCAGTAGTATCAGTAGATACTTAGGAAGTGTCTTTGAGTTGATTGGAGTGAATGAGCTATTTCCATTACCTCCTCGATAATAGCCACCTCCACCGCCTCCAGTGCCTCCACCACCACCTTTGTTATGTACTAAAATGCCATTAGCATAAAAATTATGATTGGGATTCACAGATATAAGATTATAAACTGTGATATTTTCCTTAATATGATCAATATTGAAAATGAAAATCCTGGAATCCCCTTCCCCAATAAGCTGGTCGCCAATTTCCAGTTTTTGCGCTTGCTTTAACTTAACTCCTGTATCAGTCTTTATATAGAAAGGATGAGTTTCTGTTACTCTAATTTTGTTATTAATTAATAAATATTCATGTGATGTTAAGAGTTTAATTTCTCCTATTTTTCCTATTTCAAGTTGGTGAGTTGTAAAGTTATAAGTAACAATACTGTCAGCTTTATTCAATTTTTCGATAGGTTTATGTCCCTGAGATGTCAAAACCGGAGTTCCCTGTGCAAAGCAACCTCCACGAGCATAAACAGGTTCGGTGATACAAAAAGCAAGTAATATGATTAAAAAAATTGATATAACTTTGTTCACGTAGTTTATATTTTTCATTTCATTTTTCCAATAACAAATCGATAAATTTATTTATCTCAGCCATTTAGGATCAGTAAATCCACTTTTAGAGAGTACTGATTCTCAATGCTAACCAGAGGCAGTCCTTCGGAAAAGTTAGCTGCGTAATCAAATTGTGGTGGAATAGCGAATTTACCCGTTTTATCAATATAACTCCACTTTTGATTCACCCAGACTCGTGCTAATCCTTGAGCAAAATCTGTAGCACCCTCAAACTGAAGAGGAATAGCGAATTTACCTGTTTTATCGATATAGCCCCATTTCTGATCAATTTGTATCCGTGCTAAACCTTCAGAAAAATTTGATGGGGAATAAGACTGAGGTATAGCATGGATTTGAGCTTGATTATCGATAGAGTTGAGTTTGTAGTTAGCTTCTTTTAAGAATCCTTGAGATAGTAATAGACTAGTGAAAATTAAACCAATAAGTCAAGAAAAGAATTGTTTCATTTTTTTGAAGTTACTTTCAAAAAAGTAATAATTTTCCTTTTGTTTTTTGCAAAGGCTTAATCTATATGAATATTTAGATTAAAGATTTGTGCCTTAATTTTAAGTTACTCTCAAAATTATGTTCGCCAATGATTAGTTATATCATGTCCGCCAAATTACCTATAATAAAAGAACCCCACCCCCAACCCCTCCCCGCCTGCGGGGAGGGGAGACAAAGCACAGCTTTGGCGGGGTGGGGTTCTTCGGGTTTAATAAGCAATCAAGCGGACATGATATTACAATCGAGTCCAAGTAAACAAGTAAGCTGAAGGTGAGCCAGAGTACTTTTTCCCAGAATTAGATGCAAATCTATTTACAGTTCGATGTTCTTACTGGTTTTGACAATAGCTAGTGGAATTTTTGTATACTTAGTTTCACCACTAAGAGAGCCAACTTTTCAACCGACTCATACTCTTGACAAAATCCCTAAGAGATCGAATGAAACAGCCCTGCTTTATTAAAGGGTGAACCCGAAAAACGTCTATCAAAATCCCCCTTTTTAAGGGGGATTTAGGGAAATCGAGATATCTGCAACTTCACATTAAATTGGTATAAGCTATAAATCTTCTAGAGCCTCATTCTCAGTAAAACTGATAAATTTGTGCAAAAAAATCAATGTTTTTCTAGGATGCAAAAGAGTGCTTTGGGAAGGGGATCGAGTATCCCATGATAGACCGTTTGTTTAGCCAAACGCAGATTAAATCGTTCTTTGAATATCTGCCCAATCTCCTCTGGGCTAAAGCGGTAAGGCCCTTGTTCTCTTGTTTCCTCTTGAGAGAAGCATTTCAGTAACAGGTAGCACTTAGGCTTTAATAAGCTTGCGACTGTTTGCACGTAAGTACCATAGCTTTGGGGTGGCAGAACATGGAAGCATCCTCTGTCGAGAATCAAATCGAAAGATTGTTCCAAACGACTGTTGAGAATATCATCTTGCTGAAAAGAAATTTCTAATCCCTTTTGATTTGCTTTTGCTGCCGCTTGACGAATAGCCGCCTCTGACAAATCTGTCCCCATCATCTGAAATCCTCGTTCGGCTAGGGCCAGCGCTTGAGTTCCCGGCCCTGTTCCCAAATCCAGCACTGAACCATTGCTCAGTTCAAGGGTAAGGAGCGCTTCTTCGACATCTGGATCTAAGTTAGGGTTGAACCAGGGCATGGTTTCAACGGCTTGTTCTTGATAGAGCGCTTCCCAGTTCGGAAATTCTCGTTCGGTCATCATTAGTTACGCTTTCTATTGAATAGGTAAATATAATAGCTACGATGTCTTCCAAAAACTCAAGTGATTAAAGTCAGCTAAATTGCTTTATGCTTTTGGCATGGTAGAGTAAACCGATTGACGTTGATGCAATAGCTCAAACCATTGCCTCAATTTAGGATACTCTTGCTGCCAATTATGGCCAAATCTGAGGCTGTAGTAACCCAACCCTGATATAGCTGCCACATCAACAGCACTCAGAGTTTCATTGAATAGGTAGGCTGAGTTAGTCAACTTTTGCTCAAAAACACCTAAAATGCGATCAATGCTGGACTGATATTTAGCTTGGGTGGCAAAATCAGCTTGATTTCCTTGACGGGTTTCGTACCACAATCCCACAACATTATCTATCAAACTGTCTGCTAACTCTTCCCCCTGACGACAGCACAAACGCTCAATGCGCGAGCCTGGATAAAAACTCGGCTGAGGATAAGTCTCGTCTAGATACTCCACAATCAGCGTTGAATCCCAAAAAACGAGACCATTTTCATCCACCAATACCGGAACTTTCCCAATGGGAGATAAACCCAGGAATTCTGGAGATTTATTGTTAATCTCTGTTTCTTTGAATTCACAAGGTAGCTGCTTCTCGGCCAGGACAATTCTCACTTTCCGAGCGTAAGGCGATCGCTGTGCAAAGTATAAGATTCGCGCCATATCGCTGCTATAAATTCAGTATTGTGATTTCCTATTTTAAATCCAATTTTAAATTAATGAAGCCAAACAAGCGGCTACAAAAGCGCAAGTGAATAACCCTAAAGTGCCTCCGAAGAGTCTATGTTGATGAGTTTGGCATGGATGAACGCTCTGGGCTTGGGCTATGGATACTCCAGAGTTGATTAGTTAAAGCATTTTATGAAACGGCACAAACTTCGCGCCAGTAAATGCTTTGAGATTTAAAAACCGACGGCTTGAAAACTCAGCAACGAGACGATTGCGTACATCATACCCTCACTTGAAAGCTGCGCCATTCCACCACTTTTGCCCCGGTAACTCTAACATAGAACGGGATAAATCGCAGCGCGTAGCTTGCCCCCTCTTGGAGACGCTCTGCGCGTTCGGCATCGCTAGGTCATTTTTTGTACTGACTGAAGAATAATTCTGCTTTCTGGTTGATGCGTCAAATCAGTTTTAGAGTTAATTTCATTCACGTCTGGGAAATTTTAGTTCTCTGTTATTCTCTCCGATTTTGGGATTTGTTCTAGCAGGGGGGCTGCTGTATTACAGTTTTGCAACCTAAATTTTTAAATATATATGCATATACACAGTTTGTATGATTATTGATCACTAAGTACTAAATATCGCTCGTTAGGTAGTTTTATGAGTTAAGTAAGAAAATGTATACATTACTCGTGTAAGCTAAATCAGCTGATAATTTCAGCCATTGTATCAAGTAAATAGTTCTATTAGATATGCGATCGCATATCTTCTTAAAATGCCAAACCCCAACTTGAAAAATGACCCCTTATGGTTCAAAAATGCAATTATCTACGAACTAGGTGTTCGCACCTTTGCGGACAGTAATGGTGATGGTATTGGTGATTTTCAAGGACTGGCAGAAAAACTAGACTACTTACAAGATTTAGGTATTACTGCCATTTGGTTGTTACCTTTTTTCCCTTCACCACTCAGGGATGATGGTTATGATATTGCCGATTACACTAGTGTCAATCCTATCTATGGCACTTTAGAAGACTTTAAAGCGTTTTTGAGGGCTGCTCATCAACGGGGTATTCGTGTAATTATTGAGTTAATTATTAACCATACATCTGACCAACATCCTTGGTTTCAAAGAGCACGTCGCGCCCCAAAAGGCAGTCAGGAGCGAGATTTTTATGTTTGGAGTGATACTCCTGAGAAATACCAAGAAGCGCGAATAATCTTCCAAGATTTTGAGACATCTAACTGGGCTTGGGATTCAGTTGCCCAAGCTTATTGCTGGCATCGTTTCTATTCCCATCAGCCTGATTTGAATTATGACAATCCCTTGGTGCGCCAGGCAGTATTTGATGTTTTAGATTTTTGGTTGGAGATGGGTGTAGATGGACTACGTATGGATGCTGTACCTTATCTCTACGAACGGCAAGGAACGAACTGCGAAAACTTACCCGAAACCCATGCGTTTTTGAAGGAGTTGCGATCGCACATCGACGCCAAATTTCCTAACCGGATGTTACTAGCTGAGGCGAACCAATGGCCTGAAGATGCAGCTCAATATTACGGTGCAGGGGATGAGTGTCACATGAACTTTCATTTTCCCCTAATGCCGCGTTTGTTTATGGCAGTGCGGATGGAAGATAATTTCCCGATTGTAGATATTCTTCAGCAAACTCCATCAATTCCTGATAACTGTCAGTGGGCATTGTTCCTCCGCAACCATGACGAACTGACTCTAGAAATGGTGACAGATGAAGACCGCGATTTTATGTATGGGGCCTATGCACAAGACCCAATGATGCGGGTAAATTTAGGCATCCGCCGCAGATTAGCGCCGCTTTTGGGCAACGATCGCCGCCAAATTGAGTTACTCAATAGTTTATTATTATCTTTGCCAGGAACCCCCGTACTTTACTACGGTGATGAAATTGGCATGGGAGATAACGTTTATCTAGGCGATCGCAATGGTGTTCGCACACCTATGCAGTGGAGTTCTGACCGCAACGCTGGTTTTAGTCGCGCCAACCCGCAACGCTTGTATCTACCCGTCATCGTTGACTCAGAATATCACTACGAAGCACTCAACGTCGAGGCACAACGGACTAATACCAATTCTCTCTGGTATTGGATGAAACGTTTAATTGCTACTCGCAAACGGTTTGCGGCATTGGGTGAAGGGCGTTTTGAATTGTTACATTCTAATAATCGCAAAGTTTTTGCCTTCAGCCGGATTGCCTCTGAAGAATATGTCTTGGTAGTCGCAAATTTATCTCGTCATGTGCAAACAGTGGCGTTAGATTTATCAGCCTTCAATGGGCTACTACCAGTAGAAATTTTTGGTTCCACTGAGTTCCCACCAATTACAGAATCGCCCTATTTCCTCAGCTTAAGTCCTTATGGGTTTTACTGGTTCACCTTACAAGGTAAACTTAGCTTGACTCAACCCCCTAAACCCCAAGCAGACTTAGCAACGCTGTTGGTAAATGGTTCATGGCAGAATGTGATTTCGCAACGAGAGTCACAAAGCATTCTACAATCAACACTGCGGGATTACCTCTACACCTGTAGCTGGTTTGGCGGCAAAACTCAGATACAATCAGTACAAATTATTGAAGCGATTTCTTTACCCTATAACCAACAGATAGCTCAAATTGTTTGGTTGCAGGTAGATTATATCCAGGGAAACCGCGAAACTTATCTGTTGTTTCTCGCCTATGCAGAAGGTGAGCAAGCAACACATCTTTTAGCAGAAATGCCGCAAGCTGTGATTGCACGCCTTGGGGTGCAAGGCAAAATAGATACTCCTCCATCCAATACTCAAGAAGTTGGAATTTTATTTGATGCTTTAGCAGACAAAAACTTTCTCACCTCACTGCTAGATGGAATCGCTAATCATCACTCTTATAAAGGGATAACCGGAGAATTATTTGGCACTACTACTGATTCATTCTCCAAATTGCACCAAGAGTTAACTAATAGTGAGCCGACTGTCCTGAATAAAGAAGAACAAACTTATATAGTTTATGGCGATCGCTTGTTGTTGAAAATTTTCCGTAAAGTTGAGGAGGGTTTGCACCCAGATTTAGAAATCCGGCGTTTCCTATACCAGAAAAAACGCTTGCAACATTCAGTTTTGCTAGCTGGTGCTTTAGAGTACCGCCGTGCAAAAAAAACAGGCAACAACACTGCCCTACCTACGACTATAGGTATATTAGAAGAGTTTATTTTAGATACCCGTAGTGGCTGGGACTATACTCTTGACAGTTTGCAAAAGTACTTTGATTTAGTGACTACAGAATACGCCACTATTACCGAAGTACCTCTTCCATCAGGTTCTTTGTCGGATTTACAAAGAATTGAAATTCCAGAATTGGCAATTGCAACTATCACTTCTTACCTACAAAGTGTTGAATTGTTGGGTAAATCCACAGCTGAATTCCATATAGCGCTGGCTACAAATATAGATAGCTCAGACTTTGCTCCAGAATCTTTTTCATCACTATATCAACGTTCGATATATCAAAATGCACGTAACTTAACCGGACAAGTATTTCGGTTGTTAAAAGAACGAATAGAGTACTTGCCGAACAATACTCAACCATTAGCATTAGAAGTTCTTAATAGCCAACAGAAAATCTTAGAACGCTTTCAGTTAGTTGTTGGGCAAAAAATTACTGCATTGCGTACTCGTCATCATGGAAACTACCAATTGGGACGAGTATTTTACACAGGAAAAGACTTTTTGATTACTGATTTTGAAGGCAAAGCAGATCGCAGTTTAAGCGAACGACGCATCAAGCGATCGCCTCTACAAGATGTAGCAGGAATGTTGCTATCTTTCAACTATGCAGTTAACGAAGCTCTGGGCTATCAAAAAGAATCTGGGATGATCCTACCTGAAAATTTACCCCTTATAGAACAATGGGGACAGTTTTGGTATACCTGGGTCAGTACTAGCTTTTTGAACTCTTATTTAGAAACTGCTAATCAAGAATCTTTCCTTCCAAACACAAGAGAAGAACTAGATGTGCTGCTTTTTGCCTATCTTCTGGAACAAGCGATTGATGCACTAGGCTATGAATTAAATAATCGCTCTGATTGGGTAAAAATTCCACTCCAATTTATTCTGCAATTATTAAACTTGTCGGGAAATATATAACCCTTTTTGTGTAAGGGTTTTAGAGCTAATTTGTAAACTCAAGTAAAGCCCAGATTATTTTTATTGTTCCTTGTGAGCGCAGCTCATGGAGTCTCTTGCAAAAATATATTTTTGCACTCTTAGGGAAAAGGAAAAAGGTTAAAGGGAAAGGATTTTGAGTTTCTTTACCCTTTTCCCCCGCCCCTTATCCCCAGAGGGGACCCCACCTTCCCCTTTACCCCGACAAATGCCAAGAAGTCTAATGATAGAAGTCAATCAACGCAAGGGTGTTGAAAAAGCCATGACTAAACCACGGAAAAAGCAAGGGAATCCAGATTTTCGCCATCGAGTCAGCGTACCTACCCCAGCCACGCAAGAGATAGAATCACGCCTGTTTGAATTAGTCAGCCCAGGTACATTTGCTAACCTCAAAGGGGTAAAAGACAAAGAACGGAGCTTGCGTTCACGAGTATTGACCTTGCCAGTAATGGCAGTAATTTGGCAATGTGAAGAAATATTTCGCCAACAGCATCCGTGGCTACTCACGCCCCGTATCCTGTAAACAACACGAATTAGACAGCTAGGGCCACAAGGCTGTAACTTGCCTTTTGTATTAATTTGTGGCACATTACTCTTTATCAAATAGCAAATTCCTATCGATTTACTGTAGTTTAAGCTGGTAATTTTATCCAAACTAAAGTCAATAGGTAGAAATTTAGCTTTCAGTTTGCTAATCGAGTGCTTGTCCACACATACTAAAAATGAGCCAAATTATAGAAGAAGTTCTGGCAGCTAATCTTACTTACACTGAAAACTTCGGTGATAAGGGTAATCTCACCATACCCCCATCTCGTCGGTTTGCAATTCTCACTTGCATGGATGCTCGACTTGACCCAGCTAAATTCGCTGGATTAGCTGAAGGGGATGCTCATGTAATTCGCAATGCAGGTGGACGTGCTAGCGATGATGCAATTCGCTCTTTAGTGATTTCTTACAAGTTACTTGGTACTCGTGAATGGTTTGTAATTCATCATACTAATTGTGGAATGGAAACCTTCACAAATGAAATCATCAGTAATTTACTTGCTAGTAGCCTCAAAACAGCCAAACTGGATGAAACAGGTTGGTCTGATATTGGGTCTGGGTCGGGATCAAGCGAAGGCAAGTTTATCAATTGGCTGACTATTGATGATCTCGCCAAAAGCGTTTATGCAGATGTGCAAAGAATTCGTTTGCATCCATTAGTTCCTCTTGAAATTCCTATTTATGGTTATATTTACAATGTCAAAACAGGGCAATTAATTGAAGTTACTGAAGCTACAAAAGTTGGTCAAGTTGGGTAGTTTCATGATCTCGAAGAAGAAAGTGCAGAATAAAAATATTAATCCCCAGTCTCTTCAAGGATACAGCAGCGAATATGGGGTCAATGAGTAAATATTTAATCAATCGATTACTAATTGCTATTCCGACGTTAATTGCCATCAGTGTTGTGATCTTTACTATCCTGGCATTAGCACCAGGCGATCCAATGGGCGAATTTGCCTTGAATCCTTCCATCACAGCTGAAGTTCGGGAAAATATCAAAAAATCTTTAGGTTTAGATCAACCAATTTATATCCGCTATGTCAAGTGGTTTACCGCTTTTATCAGTGGAGATATGGGCTATTCCTTTACTAGCCGCAGTCCAGTAATTGGTTTAATTCTCCAACGGATACCGACAACCTTGTGGGTGGTTGGTTCTGCTTATCTTCTTGGTATATTGCTGGCTATCCCTTTAGGCGTAATTTCGGCTCTCAAACGCAATACTATTGTTGATACAGTTTTGACTACTTTAGTTTTTTTTGGGTTTTCTTTACCAACATTTTTTACAGGATTACTGTTTATTATTATCTTCAGTATCCAGTTAAAATGGTTCCCTTTTATCTACAATAGTACTTTACAGGTAACAGATTGGCAGAGTTTGATCGCTCAAATTAAACAATCTATTATGCCTATTTGTGTATTAGGAATTTGGCAAACAGCAATGCTGATGCGCTTTGTGCGTTCAGAAATTTTGGAAAATATCCATCAAGACTATGTGCGTACTGCTTATGCTAAGGGATTACCGAAATTTTTGGTTATCAATCGTCATGTTTTGCGGAATGCGTTAATTCCTGTAGTTACATTGGTAGCCTTAGATATTCCAAGTGTCTTTACAGGCGCTTTAGTGACAGAAAAGGTTTTCCGGGTTCCGGGTATAGGTGCTTTATTAATTGATTCTATTTATAAGAATGATACACCAGTAGTCATGGCAATTACTTTTATATATGCAATTTTGATTGTTCTTTTTAACCTAGTTGCAGATATTCTTTATGGTTTACTAGATCCTCGCGTCAAGTATACAAAATAGTTAAAAAATTCCAAATTAATAAAAAATAGAGTCCTTACTCTGGCTGTTAGTAGTATACAAATTAAATGTAGAACATCTTTTATGTTGAAGCGATCGCCTAATCAAAGTTCAGAACCATCCGAATTTTTAGTTTCTCCAACACCAACCAATCTTTCTAAGCAAGAAACCCTCACACAAGAAGCATGGCGCAAGTTTCGTCGTAATCGTCAAGCTATGTTTGGGATTGTAGTCTTGCTAATTATAGTGTTAAGTGTTTTGTTTGGGCCATTTATTTATAATATTCCCCTCAACAAAATTGACTTTGCTCAATCGACTCTTGGCCCTAGTTGGGCACATCCATTTGGTACTAATGATTTAGGTCAGGATATATTAGCGAGAGTTTTGTATGGCGGACGAATATCGATCGCAGTCGGAATTTTTTCGATGTTAGTAGCCATGAGTGTCGGTACACTGATTGGCGCACTTGCTGGGTTTTATGGCGGCTGGCTGGATATTGTTTTGATGCGTTTGACAGATTTGTGTTTAGCTTTACCACGACTGCCATTATTATTACTAGTGATATTTTTGTTTCGGGATGCAATTAAGGCGATCGCCGGGCCAGAAATAGGTATATTTGTGTTGATAGTACTCGTGATTGGTGGACTCAACTGGATGTCTGTGGCTAGATTAGTGCGAGCCGGTTTTTTGACAGTGCGGGAGTTAGAATTTGTCACAGCAGCACGCGCCCTTGGTGCTTCCCCTGCACGGTTGATTTGGGTTCATATTTTGCCCAACGTCATTAGTCCCGTACTAGTTGCTGCTACTCTTTCAGTAAGTACTGCGATCGTTACCGAATCAACCCTGAGCTTTTTTGGTTTAGGTTTTCCACCTGATGTGCCAACTTGGGGACGAATGCTTAATGAAGGACAAAACTTTCTAGAATATGCTCCCCACATAGTTATTTTCCCTGGCACAGCAATATTTCTCACGGTGTTAAGCATTAACTATATAGGTGATGCTTTACGAGATGCGCTAGATCCGAGATTATTGTAAATTCATGGAAACACAACACTATTATCACTAGCCTTCAATTACAATTTTTTTCTCATCCGAACAGATGGCATTTTTCGACCGGAACGCAAGATATGTTCTTCAAAACCTTCATTTATATAACCATTAACTTGATAAAACGGTTCAGCGTTTAGCGAAGCGTTCAAATGTAATTCCGACAATCCTCGCTCACGTGCTAAACGTTCTAACTCTTGAAGTATTGCAGTTCCCACTCCAGAACGGCCAAAACTCGGAGACACATACACTGCACGTAACTCACTATTGCTAACAACAATTGCACCAAACCCCACAATTTGGTCATTAATTTCTGCCACGATTCGGGTTTCTTCCCCAATAACAGTATTATCTGCAAAAGCCTTAATTTTAGAGGGCGTAATTGGAGATGCCCAATCTTGAATAATTTCCTTTGGATAACACGATGAAGCAGTTCCATGAATTGCTGCTCGATGTACTTTTAAGACGCTCTCTGCATCTGATGGCAGACAACATCGTACTTTTATATTTGACTTTACAATCTCCGACATGATATTCTCCTCATGAAAGATTTCTCTGTTTTATTAAAAGTATTTTCGCTGATATTATTCTTGATAGCTAGTGGTCTGTCCCATTATTATGAGAGTTTCGTAGTGAGCGATGTATCGCTCAAATTTAAGCACAAAGCGTGCTTGAATATTTGAGGACTGAAGTCCTCACTACAAACGTATTTACCCTTTAAATTTAATTGAACAGAGCAAGTTTCTTCACTCCCCTACTTCAGTCGCCAATCTTTAATATTCCAGGTGCGATCGTCCCAAGGAGTTGAATCTATACCAGTAACTCTGTTACTAACTCCATTAACATTAGCGCGAGAAATTAGAGGAATTACAGCTTGCTCTTTAATTAACAAGTCATTCATCTGAATAAATAATTGTCGGCGTTTTTGTGGGTCTAATTCTGTATTGGACTGTAACCAAAGCTTGTCGTATTCAGGATTACAGTAACGAGAAGTATTCGGTTTCGACCAATTATTTTTCTTCTGGGAAATTTCATTACAAGTCCACGCTTTCAGATAAGTACCTGGATCTGGGTTACTATTGCCACCACTAAACATTTGTAAATCAGCGTGAAAGTGAGCAAGAGTATCTGGGTTAGCAGGGTCACTAGAAAAGAAAATACTTGAATCGATACTTTTGAGTTCTACCCCCACGCCAATAGAAGTTAGTGATTGTTTAATGATTTCCTGAGTTTTCTGGCGGACTGGGTTGACTGAAGTTTGAAACAAAACTTTGAGCTCTACACCATTTTTATCCCGAATGCCGTTACCGTTGGTATCTTTCCATCCAGCTTCATCCAATAAAGCAGCAGCTTTTTTCAAGTCAAATTCAGATTTCGTATTAGGTGAATTATAAATATCTGGTGCTACCACGATATTTGTAACAGCACGACCAGTTTGACCATATAACTGTTGATTAATAGTGTCACGGTCAATAGCATAATTAAAAGCTTGACGCACTTTCAGGTCTTTAAAAAAAGGATGGGGAAACTCTATGCTAGAGCGTTCACCGTCTTTTGATTGTTTGTTAGGGTCAGTTTGATTAATAGTAATCCGTTCCAAATAAGAACCGAAGACGATATCTAATCTACCTTTTCCTGCTGCCTCAAGCTGTTTCAGGATGGGAGCTTCTACTTGGAGGTTCCAGGCAAAATCTACATCTCCAGTCTGCAATACTGCTCTAGCAGCTGAAGTTGCATCTCCACCACCTTTAAGTTCTACTCGCTTAAAAAAAGGTTTATTTGCTTCGCGGAAAAAGGAATTAGCTTCATAGACAACAGTATCACCAGGCTTGAAGTCCACTACTTTGTAGGGGCCAGTTGCTACAGGAAGTAAATTAGCTGGTGCTTCTCTGGCGTTGCTACCGTTGTATTTCTCAAATATATGACGAGGGATGATTGACCCATTGGAACTAATAAACGGCAATGACCAAGCTGGGTTAGGCTCCTGGAAATTGATTTTAACGGTATAGTCGTTCAAGGCTTCAACGCTTTTGACAGCTTGATAATTAGCAGCAGTGGTTGCACCTACAGCTGGATTACTAACAAATTGGTAGGTAAATACCACATCCGCAGCCGTAAATGGTTTACCATCAGACCATTTGACTCCTTGTTTGAGTTTCCAAGTCACTGATTTACCATCTTTTGCTACTCCACCGTTCTCTAAGGAGGGAATTTCTGCTGCGAGAAAGGGGATTAGTTGCCCATCTTTATCAAAGCTGGCCAAGGGTTCGTAAGTAATTCGGCTGGCTTCAAAGTCTTTGTTACCTTGAGCTAGATGGGGATTAAGAATAGTTGGTGCTTGCCAATAGAGAAGCTTTAAGGTATTACTAGCAGCACTAGCATTACTTGCGGCTGTTGGAGTAGAGGCGGTTAGAGATTGAGAATTTGGAGAAGAACAAGCAGTTAGTAACAAAATACTAAGTAACGACTGAGCAAAAATTTGACTCCTACTGAATTTATTAAATATGGTCATGTTGGATTGTCTCTAGCGGTTTAATATCCTGCTTGCTTATTGACTACATTCTGTAAGGGCTGACCAGCTCGGTAGCGCTCTAGATTATGGAGAAACAAGGCGGCGATGCGCCCTTTTAATGCTGGGGAAATTGCGGAAGTGTGGGGTGTGATCAACAGGTTAGGTAAAGACCACAAAGCACTTTCTGGCGGTAGGGGTTCAATAGAAACTGTGTCTAATCCTGCACCTGCAATCCAGCCTTCAGTCAGAGCTTTAGTTAATGCTGATTCATCTACAACCGCACCGCGACCAACATTAATTAAATAGGCATGACTGGGTAGCGATCGCAGTACTTTTTCATCAATTAAGCCTTTAGTTTCTGGTGTCAAAGGTGTCGCAACAATTATATAGTCAACTTCTGGCAATAATGCGTGCCATTCATCTGTACCAACGATTTTATCGAAATTGGGTAACGGTTCGGGACGACGGCGACCACCCCAAACTCTTGCCCCAAATGCTTTAGCACGAGATGCGATCGCCTGACCAATATTCCCAGTACCGAGAATTAACACAGTTGAATTTGCCAACTCTGGCAGTACTAACCAGCTTTTTCGCCAACTGCGTTGATCGTGAGCAACTTGCAGTTGCCGTAACTGCTTGGCGTGATAGAGAATCAAAGTCAATACAAATTCCGAAATCGGAATCGCATGAACCCCCGCGCCATTAGTCAAAATAATATCGTGTTGGAGAAAAATGGGTGTGAGGATGTGATTCACACCCGCGCTAGGAGTTTGTTGCCAACGTATTCCAGGCGCAGCTGCCAGCACTTTATGTAGAGTAGTCGGCTTCAATTTGAACCCATTAAGATAAACTTCTGCATCACTAGCATCACCATCAAAATTACCATCACTATCTACCCGCACAAATCGTGTATCCGATGGTAAGTGTGGCTCAATCTCGGCAGCAAGCTCTATAGGTAGAATTAGTTTGACCACGGCTTAATCCTTCATAAAATTACTTTAATATCCTGCTGACTACTCATCTACCCAGCAATAATATTAGTTAGATAGAGTAGACAGCGATTTGTTAACAGTCAACAGTCATAAGTGAATTGCTCTTCCTGCCTCCTGCCTCTTTCAAATACCCACTGGTTCAGGTTGCCTGACAGGAGGTGTTAAGCTAGCTTTGCCCAGTCCCAAATGGTCGCGCAGGGTCTTGCCTGTATACTCTTTGCGGAATAAACCCCGACGTTCTGAGGTTATACTACAGGTTGTAAGCGTTTAACCCTTGGTATCACCTCTGCGGCAAAGCGATCTAACTCCCGCACAAAGGGAGAGAACTGCAAAGAGCGATCGCGCCCTGGCATAACTGGCATCAAATGGATCTTCGGGTTGATTTAGCGGTCCCCAGTTTCCATAGACCGGAATCCAAATTCCATATCGTGGTTCAGTCATGGTCGCTTTGCTCCAATTTCAATGAGAACTACCAGTTACAATCAGTTCTTCAAAACATCTGCGATCGCTGCTTAATCCTAATTAAAAGGACTCTCAAAAGACTACAGGTTTTAGAGTCAAATATGCATTTTTTCTGTTCATAAACAAAATCATGGTTTTCACGCATATTTTGTTTATTAAACAGACATTCAAAGAACTGGCATAGTTAAGCTATTTTCATAAACTACGATAAGTCTATCGGTTTATAGATGTTAAATTATAAACTAGGAAACACTTTACAAGGCTAGATAAAGCAA
Organism: Nostoc sp. DedQUE09; assembly: GCF_034530915.1. Taxonomy (NCBI): domain Bacteria; kingdom Bacillati; phylum Cyanobacteriota; class Cyanophyceae; order Nostocales; family Nostocaceae; genus Nostoc; species Nostoc sp. DedQUE09. The sequence goes on along the minus strand of NZ_JAVRCE010000059.1, from coordinate 33,050 downwards.
GTCAAGCTTTTCTTGAAGAATCTCAGATTTTAGTGTTTGTTCTCGCTGTTCTCTTTACCATTGCCAATATGTCAATGACTTTGATCCGAGTTGGAGTTTCTTTTTGCTATCTTCTCGTAGTGCGGGAGCAAGTTGATTATAGTTACTGCTAGGTTTTAGCCGGGATAGGAGTTCTGCGGTTTCCATTGCCAACCAGTGATAACCAGAGGCAAGCGATCGCCGATTTCTCCAAACGCAATGCACCGCACATCAAGGGTATCTTGAATCTCACCATCCCCCCTGACGAGTCCCCAATCTGGATTTTAGGCAGTATTTCTCACAACTGGGACTGTCTACCGAATCGCGGCGGCCTGTTAAAGACGGCAAGCGGGTTAGATATTATCGGCTCAATACTGAGGATGTCGTGTTTGCTCAACAGGTGTTGCAGTACCGCCAAAGGCAACGGGAGGACAGGGAAACCAAACGCCAGGAGGAGCAGGAACGGAATCAGGCTTACGCAGCTAGAATGCAGATTATGTATGGGATAAACCCTGCGTCCACACCTGATAATTAAATTTCTACTGGTTCTTGATCAAATTTTCGCATCAATTCTACAAGAGCTTCCTTGTCTGGTGTTTGCCCATCCTTCAAAAGAAGAGCTAACCCTTCAAAATATTTTTCGCGTTCTCCTGCTGGACAAAACATGATTAATAATTTTGCAGGCACAGTTCCTCGGTTAGCGAATGTATGAGGTGTATTACGTGGAACTAGCACAAATGCTCCTGGTTGTCCCTGCACTATCTGATTGCCAACTTGAATTTCTACTTCTCCTGACAAAACATAAAACATTTCCTCCATTTGTCGATGAATATGCAGCACTGGAGCAGTTCCACCTGGCTGTATTAAGTTTTCAAACAGTCCCAAGTGACCATGAGTATCGGCACCAACTACCTTAAATGTTATTTCACTATTCCCAGTAGTTAAATGATTACCTTGTCCTGGTGCTAATACAATTTCTTTAACTGGTAAACTCATCAATACTCCTACTTCTTAAAAGGTTATTTCTCAATCCTAATTCCGATAGTCAAGCATTTGTTCAATCAGTAGCAGATAATACCTGTATTTTATATGCGTAGGCGCAGCCGTCATAGACATGGCACTACCTCTAGCATCTGGTTAAAAGTCTCTGGGCGTACACCACACAAGCGTTTAAACTCTTCTGGTTTTAGGCTCTTTACTTGGTCATAGGTCATAAATGCTACCCAACTCTAACCTACTTGTCTCACTTATCTGGGACTTTTGCAAGAGACTCCATAAGCTGCGCTCACAAGGAACAATGAAAATAATCTGGGAATGATTTTGCGTTGTTTCAGCCTCTATTTTTAAGGCAGGTCTCTTCTCAATACCTTTGCCAAAATAAGAGCTAACAAAAATTCTGGCTTGCATTGGTAAAATTACCCATGCATAAGCGTTTCGCTTCAAAAGTAGTTTTATCATCTTAAACCCAAATGCATTGGTCAATACGTTAAAAAAACCTAGTGGTCAACCTTAAAGGAATTTTTATAACTTATTGCTTTTACCAAGTCTCAGAGAAAAGAGAGTTAATAGTTCAAGCACCATCAACTCACTCTCGTAAATTAGCAAAGGTATTAACTAATATAGCGAAACAGCTTAGTAGAACATTGTTTTGGCAGGAAGAACGCAGTAATCTTTATAATATGCTAGCGATGTGTTTTAAACTGAACTCAGGTCATATTAAGCCTCTCCCATGATCAGTCCCTCGATCGTATGCGCTTGTACAATAGGTTCTAGTTCTTCAACGATCCGGCAGGCGAAGTGCTTTCGGTGTTCTACAGGGATAGTGTCGTAGTAAGACCGAGTGAACTGGAGATCGTGCCGCTTTGCATTCTGAGCATCTGGAGCATCCACACCAAGCACTAGCACCGGCCGCGATTTTTGGGAGTGGTTGGCGGTACCTCGATGAATGGTCAGCGCTGACCGAACAGATATATCTCCACGTTTCGGCATCTTCCTCACAGTGCGCTCCTGATATCGGCCGTAGACAGATTTAGGCGGAAACATTTCGTGTTTGAAGCCGATTGGCCGATCCCACTGGGTGCCGGGTGCTATCTCGAACGGACCCATGTCCTCTTCAACGTCCACGGTGGTCAAGTTGAAGGCGAGGGAGTTGAGCCTGCGTCCTGTCAGAGTGGCTTCAGGCGCGGGAAAGTCGCGGTGCCACGGCTGATTCATGGAGCCAGCCAAAGGCACGTCGAACCCAATCTCCACGATTTTGTAGTCCTTAGAGAGAACCGCGGTTGACACTGCAACTACCCAAGGATGTGTCACGAGGTCGAGAAACCCCCTGATTCTCTCCGGGTGAATCTCTACGTAGTATCGGTTAGGGCCGCGCCCCACCGCCCCTCCAGGACACGCGAGCGCTTCTGAGAAGAGAACCTCAATATCCTCACCGAGGCGATCTGCCCACGTCTGTTCAAACGCTCCTTTTAACCCAATGATCCCATCGCCGTAGAGTCCACCCATTATGCTAGCAGTATCGTACTGCTCATCGAGCGCGGTCGCGGAGATGTCTTCTGTTTTTTCGACTTGGACAGTATTTGTGTAGTCAAGGGCAACTTCGTATGCGGCGGTATTCATCCCAATCTCCTTCTGAGAGCGTTTTAAAAGAAGGTCATAACAGGGTCATCGTGGGCGAGATTATAGCAATATAGTTCTGCTACCCTGCCACAATAACCTTAAGAACTAATAATAATTTGGGCTAGAGGGTACGTAATTGGGCGATAAATTTCTAAATAAAAGGGTTTTCGGCGATGACATCCAAAAGATGCTCCAGTTTTTAACCAAAACATTGTAAATAAAATTAATAAATAGGGCTTGCTGTTGTCGCCATACATACCCAAAATTTACACTCTAGGGGAGACCACTTTCACTCCTATACCAGCCGTCATAAAAGAGATCCACGCTACACAACGAATAAACTCGAAACATTCTGTGCAGATTAATCGCTTATTGTCATCAACCTAAGAAACCCAGCCTTCAATTGGAGTGGCTTTTACCTTCATATGTTTAACCCGAACTCAGGTTACTTGGTTTAGGCAACAAATTATCGAGTGGTTGGAGAATTTACCTGGAGATCAAGGACAACTGGCTAAAAATGAACAAAACCAAATAGAACCTCAGAAGATGAAAAATGTAGATAGCTGGATTGCTGTATAGTTTGGGTTATGCCAGATTATCCTCTCAAGAGTTGCTCTATGATCGCTCTACCTGGTATTGCTATCCAAAACAAAATATACGAAAGTTCCAATTCTCTAGTTTACCGGGGTATCAGAGACGATGGAGTAGCGATCGTCGCCAAAATATTAAAGCTTGATTATCCCTCTCCTCAAGAATTGACCCGCTACAGACAGGAATATAAAATTACTCGTTGCCTAAATCTGGAAGGAGTTGTCAAGGCATACAGCCAGCAGAATTATCAGCGTACTCTGGTGATTATCTTAGAAGATTTTGGTGGAGAGTCTCTAGAGCAATGGATGCACAAGCGTCCAGAAATCTTCTGCCCCATGCCTTTATCCACTTTTCTCGGTCTGGCAATCGCCCTCACCGACATTCTGGGCAGAATCCATGCAGCCAACGTTATTCATAAGGATATCAACCCTGGAAATATCGTCCTCAATCTCGATACTGGCGTTGTCAAAATTATTGACTTTGGGATTGCCACCCAATTTAACCGCACGAATCCGACTTTTAAAAGTCCTCATGTATTAGAAGGAACACTTGCATATTTATCTCCAGAGCAAACAGGCCGGATGAACCGTTTGCTCGATTACCGCAGCGATTTTTACTCCCTTGGTGTGACGTTCTACGAACTGCTAACCGGACATCTGCCGTTTCCCACAACAGACATCCTTGAGCTAGTCCATTGTCATATTGCTAAACAGCCTGTTCCACCTCACGAACTGAATGCAGCGATCCCTAAAGCCGTTTCAGATATCGTTTTGAAATTGATGGCGAAAAACGCAGAGGATCGTTATCAAAGTGCCTGGGGCATTAAAGCAGATTTAGAAATCGGTCTTCACCAGTTTGCACAAACTGATCAAATTGACCACATTCAACTCGGTCTTCAAGACGTTTCGGATCGGTTTCAAATTCCTCAAAAATTGTATGGACGCGAAGCAGAGATTGAAGCATTATTGGCAGCGTTTGACAGAGTAGCACAAACGCGGAATGAAGAATTGAGAGTGAAGAATCAAGAAAATTCTCAATTCCAAGTCGAGATGATGTTGGTATCTGGCTACGCTGGGGTTGGCAAATCAGCGTTAGTACAAGAACTCTACAAGCCCATCACTGCAAAACGTGGCTATTTTGTCTCTGGTAAGTTTGACCAATTTGGGCGCAATATTCCCTACAGTGCGATCGCAGATGCCCTGCAAAAATTGGTACAACAATTGCTCGGTGAACCAGACGAGCAAGTGCAACAATGGCGATCGCGCTTGCTAACGGCTTTGGGAAGCAACGGACAAATTATCATTGATATCATCCCGGAAGTTGAATTAATTATCGGCAAGCAGCCGCCTGTATCAGAAGTTGGAGCAACTGAAGCTCAAAATCGCTTCAATCTAATTTTTCAGAAGTTTGTGCGGGTGTTTTGTTCAGAGTCACACCCGCTTGTGATTTTTTTAGATGATTTGCAATGGATAGACTCAGCAACGCTGAAGTTAATCGAGCTGATGTTGCTTGATGAACAAACCCAATTCCTATTTTTAATTGGAGCTTATCGAGATAATGAGGTAAATCCAACTCATCCGTTGATGTTAACGCTAGAAAGACTGCGAAAACAAGGGGCAGTGCTTCAGGAAATTATCCTAACACCATTAACGCTAGGCCCACTGAGTGAGTTGATTGCCGAGACGCTACATCAGAATGCAGACACCGTTTTTTCCTTAGCCGAGTTAGTACTGCGTAAAACCGAGGGCAATCCTTTCTTTGTCGGTGAATTTTTGAGAATGCTGCATAGCGAAAATCTGCTGACATTTGACCCCCCTCAATCCCCCCTTGGTAAGGGGGGAAGTAAAGGGGGGTGGCAATGGAACATTGCTGAGATTCAAGCCCAGGATATTACCGATAATGTGGTGGAGTTGCTACTGAGCCAGTTAAATAAATTACCAGAAAACACACAGCAAATTCTCCAGTTAGCAGCTTGTATCGGTGCTGATTTTAATTTAAATACGTTAGCGATCGTTTGCGAACAATCTCCTAAAGCAATTTCTCTAGATTTACTAGTAGCCATTCAAGCTGGATTAATTCAACCTATATCTGAATTAGACGAAAACCTATTAGTTCAAGAATATAAGTTTTTGCATGATCGCGTACAGCAAGCAGCATACGCCTTAATCGATGAGTCGCAAAAACTTGGGGTATATCTGCAAATCGGTCGCAATTTACTCGAAAAGACTTCGCCGGAGCAACGAGCAGAGCGGTTGTTTGAAATTGTTGACCACCTGAATTATGGAACCGAGTTAATCACTGAGCAATCCCAACGGAATGAGATTGCCAAACTGAATTTGCAAGCAGGTCAGAAAGCGCTAGCAGCGATGGCTTATGAAGCAGCATTCAAGTATTTCAATACAGGGCTTAAACTCCTTGATGTGGAAAGTTGGCAGCGTGAGTATGACCTAACTTTGGCGTTGCATTCAGAGGCAGCAGAGGCAGCATACCTCAGTGGTCACTTTGATGAAATGGAGCGGCTTGTAGAAGAAGTGCTCAACCTTGCGAAGACGGTACTCGATAAAGTGAAAGCTTACGATAGCATAATTCAAGCATGGCTGGCGCGAGGAAACCCTAAAGAAGCGCTAAAAGCTGGTTTGGAAGTGCTGCAACTCTTGGGAATTAGTTTAGTAGAAACCCCCAGTCAGTTAGACGTTCAAGCAGGATTAGAGGAAACAAGTTCACGATTGGCTGGGCAAGAAATCGAAAATTTGATTGATCTGCCAGAGATGACTGAAACTGTGCCACTGGCAGCAATCTACATTTTAGTCAGCACAGTGGGAGCGGCTTTTAATGTGTCACCCCCTCTGATGGTGCTGATTGTCTGCAAGATGGTGAATTTATCGATCGCTCATGGAAACGCTATCTGGTCGCTTCTCGGTTATGCTGCCTATGGCATGATGCTATGTGGAGTTGTACAAGACTTTGAACTGGGCTATCGATTTGGCAAACTATCCTTAAATTTAGCGAAAAGATTAAATAACAAGAGAGGTAACTGCAAAGCATTGCTGATGGTGAATTTCCATATCATTCACTGGAAAGCCCACCTGAAAGAGACGTTTCCCGCTTTAGCGGATGCTTATCAAAGCGGGATAGAAAGTGGAGAGTTTGAATTTGCAGGTTATTGTGCATTTAGCCTATGTTATTGCCCCTTTTTTGCAGGACAAGAACTGACAGAACTGGAACAACAAACAGCGATTTATCGTAAAGCCACCAGTCAAATTAGGCGAGAGACTGTTTCCACTTGGCTGGCAATGTTGCAGCAAACGATCCTTAACCTGCGGGGTCAATCTGAAAATCCAAGTAGCTTAGTGGGTTGTCTCTATGACGAAGAGGAAGCACTAGCACAGGCGATCGCGGTCAAGGATGGAACTAGCCTTCACTACTTTTACTTAAATAAGCTGATTTTATGCTATTTGTTCGGGGATTATGAGCAAGCTGCAAAAACGGCTACTTTGTCAGAACAATATTTAAGCGCAGCCACAGCATTAGTCTCTGTACCTCCATTTCATTTCTATGACTCCCTCATATTTTTGAGCTTGTTTGCGGATGCTTCAAACTCTGAAAAAGCAGCTTGGTTGAATCGCGTTAACGCCAACCAAGAGAAGATGCAGAAATGGGCAAACCACGCCCCCATGAATTTTTTGCATAAATTTCAGTTAGTTGAGGCAGAGAAAGCACGAGTTTTGGGTCAGTTTTTTGAAGCAGAGGAGTTTTACGAACAAGCAATTCAAGGTGCTAAAGAAAACGAGTACCTTCAAGAAGAAGCCTTAGGCTATGAGTTAGCTGCTAAACATTACTTGGCTCGTGGTCGAGAAAAATTTGCTCAACTTTATATGAAGGAAGCCCATTACTGCTATGAGCGGTGGGGAGCAACCGCAAAAGCCAAAGATTTAGAGACTCGCTATCCACAGTTTTTTCCTCAGTCACTGAATGTGTCTTCCACACCAATCTACACCACTGCTGGAACTACTTCTAACACCTCACACATTGCTTTTGACTTAGCAACAGTGATCAGAGCATTCCAGGCCATCTCTAGCGAAATTGAACTGGATCAGTTACTCAATTCTTTGATGCAGATATTAATTGAGAATGCTGGCGCACAAACTGGGTGCTTGATTTTGGAAAACGCAGGAGAATGGGCGATTGAGGCTGCTTGTGAACTGGCTGAGGGTGCGAATTTTTGTACTACACAAGTACTGCAATCGATTTCAATGGTAAATCGCTTACCCGAATCCATCATTCATTATGTGATTCGGACTCATGAATCTGTCATCTTAAATGATGCAACTTGTGAAGGTAATTTCATCAATGAGCCATATATTCAGCAGAACCAAACGAAATCACTTCTTTGCTTGCCTCTGTTGAATCAAAGTAAACTTGTTGGTGTGTTGTATCTGGAAAATCGATTAGTAACTGGGGCATTTACACCGGAGCGATCGCAACTTCTAAATCTACTATCTACTCAGGCAGCAATTGCGATCGAAAATGCCAAACTCTATTCAAAGCTACGCACTAGCGAAAGTCAGATGGCTCAATTTCTAGAAGCGATTCCAGTCGGAATTGGCATCGTCGATGCGGCAGGTCGTCCTTATTACGCCAATCAACGGGGTATCCAGTTAATGGGTAGAGGGATTGATCCTTCCGTACCACCTAATCAAATCGCTGAGGTTTATCAGTTCTATGTGACCGGAACGAATCAAATCTATCCAACAGAGAGACTGCCAGGCATCCGGGCGTTGAGCGGCGAACGTACCAAGATTGATGATGTAGATATCCGGCAGAACAATGCAACCATTCCAATTGAGGTATGGGGCACTCCTGTCTTTGATGAACAGGGCAATGTAGTTTATGGAATCGTTGCCTTTCAAGACATTACCGAACGCAAGAAAGCTGAACAACTACTTGCTGATTACAATCGCACCTTAGAACAACAGGTTGCAGCACGGACAGCAGCTTTACAGCAAAGCGAAGCAGAACTACGCCATCGAGAACAGGAATTACGAGTGATTACGGACGCTCTACCTGTTTGTATCACCTATGTAGATGCCAACCAGCGTTATCGGTTTGCCAACCGCACTTACGAGGAATGGTTTCACCGTAGTCCAGGTGAGATTCTGGGCAAGCATGTTTGCGAAAACTTGGGTGAAGCGTCTTATCAAGTTGTACAACCATACATCAATCAAGCACTGGCAGGGCAAATCACAACCTATGAGGCAGAAATTCCTTGTGTGTTTGGCAAGAAATATATCAGTAATTCCCTCATCCCTGATTTCGATGACAATGGTCAAGTGAAAGGATACTATGGTTTGATTGCAGATATCAGCGATCGCAAACGTGCTGAGGAAGCTTCAATTCTGGAAGAGCGTAACCGCATGGCACGAGAAATTCACGATACATTAGCACAGGCTTTTACAGGCGTTTTGCTCCATGTAGGATCTGTAACACAAATGCTGGTAGATGATTCGGGATCTGCTCAGATATATCTGGAAAGGCTGGAAAAGATTGATGACTTAGCTCGAACTGGACTTGCTGAAGCTCGTCGTTCAGTGGTAGCGCTCCGTCCCCAGTTGTTAGAAGAGAATACTTTACAGAGTGCGCTACATTGCCTTGTAACTCAAATGCGGTCAACTACCAAGACCACTTTAATCTACGAAAGCAAGGGCATAGTTTACTCTCTTCCAACTGAAGTAGAAAATCACTTACTACGGATTGGACAGGAAGCTTTAACAAACGCCATCAAGTACGCAAATGCTAGTAAAATTCTGGTTGAGCTAGTGTATGAAGATACTCAATGTCTTCTGCACATTAAAGATGATGGACAGGGCTTTGGGGTTGGGAGCCTTTCATCACTTGTTGGCTTTGGTTTGTTGGGAATGAGCGAACGAGCAGAACGGATTGGCGCACATCTAGCGATTCAAAGCCAACCTGGACAAGGAACAGAAATTATTGTCACTGTCAATCGGGAGCGAGAATCACCATGAGTCGATCCACTAAAATTCGGGTTCTAATTGTTGACGATCACTCCCTCATTACAGAAGGATTGGCAAACATCATTAACTATGATCCAGAAATGACAGTGGTTGCTCAAGCGGAGGACGGACAACAGGCGATCAACCGTTATCGTGAACATCAGCCTGATGTCACCCTTATGGATTTACGAATGCCGAGAATGGCAGGGGTTGAAGCCATTACTGCGATTTGTGCTGAATTTAAGTCAGCTCGAATTATTGTGCTAACCACATACGATGGCGATGAAGATATTTATCGAGGATTGCGAGCAGGCGCTCAGGGCTATCTGCTTAAAGATGCAAAACCAAATGAACTTTTGAATGCGATCCGCATCGTTCATAATGGTCAGCAGTATGTTTCTCCGACCGTGGGAAGAAAATTGGTAGAACGGATGAACAACCCAGTACTCAGTGAACGAGAGCTAGAAGTGCTCCGTTTAATGGCGCAGGGATTGAGTAACCAAGACATTGGAACTGCTCTAAATATTGGTGAAAGCACTGTTAAATCGCATGTGACTCGTATTTTGAGCAAGCTGGGAGTTAGCGATCGCACGCAAGCCGTCATTGTTGCTGTTAAACGTGGGCTTGTTAATTTATAGGTTTCACTTTAATCGAGACTTGGATTCCAACTTTAGTCGGAGTCAAGCTACTGCTTTTGATGGATTACTTCGTCCATCCTTATGTTGTGCAAAATTATGGACTTTCAGTGGATGACATGTAGGAGTCAATTACCTATATTGATTTCATGCAAACGCTAACAGCAATTTAGTTGCAGGGTTTAAGTTTGCTTGACAGGTCTGAAAGATGGCTGACGATCGCGAGCATCATTCCTTGTTTGTCCCGCCTTTAATTCAAGATCACATTCAAGGTGTGCTAAGTGCCAGTGTTGTACTCATCATGTATGGAGATTATGAATGTTTTCAAAGTGCAAACGCCTATCGCTTGATTAAAGCCGCTCAACAGCAGTTAAGTCATTCTTTCGCGGAGAATGATGTGTCTTTTATCTTTCGTCATTTTCCCCAGAAACAGATTCATCCTCATGCTCAACGGGCAGCAGAAGCAGCGGAAGCAGCAGCAATGCAAGGTCAGTTTTGGCAGATGCATGAGATGCTCTTTATCTATCAACAAGCGTTAGAGAACGGATACCTTGTGGAATATGCGAATCGTCTGGGACTTGACATTCCTCGATTTTTGCAAGACTTATCCAAAGGAGTTTATGTCGATCACATCATTGCAGACATTCAAGGTGGATATCGAAGTGGGGTAGAAGCTGCACCAGCTTTGTTTGTTAATGAGATTCGTTATCGTGAACGTTGGACTATTGAGCAATTGATAGTAGCCATTGTGGCGGCAATTCACTAACGTTTTTGATTTCCTCCAACGCCGAACAATTAAATTACGTTTTAACTCAAAGAACTTGAGTGGTCTAAATTGAGCGATCGCCCAAGAATGAAAAGTAACGAATCTGAACAGCAAATCCACCAACCAAAAGGAGAACAAGATGAGTAGCAATTCTGTAACCAGTCAAGACATGAAACTTGAAGTTGTGGTGATACCCGTTGCCGATGTCGATCGCTCCAAAGACTTTTACAAAACGTTGGGATGGCGACTCGATGCTGACTTTCCTGGCGAGAATGGTTTCCGAGTCGTGCAATTTACCCCGCCTGGATCGCAAGCATCAATCATCTTTGGGAAAGGAGTGTCATTAGCCGAGCCAGGCTCAGTTCAAGGCTTGTATCTCATCGTTTATGACATCGAAGCAGCCCGTGCCGAACTTGTTGAGCGGGGTGTGGAGGTGAGTGAGGTGTTCCACGACATCGGCGGGATCTTCCACCACGCCGGAACTGAGGGACGAGTACCAGGTCCCGATCCAAAGCGTGGCGATTATGCTTCTTATGCCTCGTTCAGTGATCCTGACGGCAATGGTTGGATACTCCAAGAGGTCAGGGTGCGGCTTCCCGGACGGTAATGGAACATCGATCGCTTAAGGACAGAAGCGAAGTTCACGATAGAGATTATGACAAGGAAATGGGTGAAGAAGTAAAGGAGTGGAGTAGAGGAGCTACTATTATTCTACCCCCTCCGCTATCAACGCAATGTAGTGCCGTACTAGCCAACAAGTTTTGAGGATTTACAGATGAAGGTTTTTGTTGCCGGGGCAACAGGAGCGATCGGTCGCCCGCTACTCGACCAATTACTTGCCAAAGGACACAACGTTGTCGCGCTGACCCGCTCCCAAGAAAGAGCACAGTCATTAGCGGCACAGGGAATCGAACCAGCGATCGCAGATGTATTCGACCCAGATTCAGTCAAAGCAGCGATCGCCCACGCTCAACCGGAGGTGGTGATTGAACAACTCACCGCCCTACCCAGGACTTACAGTCGTGAATCTATGACTGCGGCAGCGCCTCTGAATACGCGAATTCGGTTAGAAGGGGGTGCCAATGTGCTAGCGGCAGCACAGGCAGCAGGAGTGCGCCGTTACTTGAGACAGTCGATCGCCATCTGGGGAATTCCCGGTGCTGGATTGGCAGATGAGGAAACGCCTCTAGTGCTTGATGCTTCCCCCGTCGTTGCCGCAGAGTCTCGTGTTATGACTGAGATTGAACGTCGTTTATTGGAAACATCCAATCTCGAAGGAATTGCCTTACGCTATGGTTTCTTTTACGGGCCCGGCACCTGGTTCAACCCGGATGGTGATGTAGGGCAACAGGTGCGGCAGCAACAGTTTCCAATTGTGGGCAATGGTGATGGTGTCTGGTCGTGGATACACATTGAGGATGCAGCGATCGCCACCGTTGCAGCAGTAGAGCAGGGAAATACTGGGGTTTATCTGATTGTCGATGATCAGCCTTTAGCAGTGCGCGACTGGCTCCCTGCGTTTGCGCGATCGCTGAATGCTCCCCCACCACCGCGAGTATCCGTTGAAGATGCTCTCAAACAGGAGGGTGGTGCGGATATTGTTTACTACCAAACTCAGATGCGAGGCGCATCAAATGCCAAGGCAAAACGCGAACTGAATTTTCAGCCGCGATCGTTGGAATGGGTGGTTGACACCACCGTGGCTCTTGGTTAAAAGGAAACCTGCCACCTGCCTGAGCAGCATGGTTTCATCGCAACTTGACTGCGTCTGAGTATGAAAAAGTTTCACCAGTAATTTTAGCAACATTGGAGAAAAATTATGACTCAAGTAAAGCATCCTGCTGATCCAACCCCTCCAACCCTGGAAGGGAAACTAGCTCTGTTACGGAAATTAAGGGATGAATTGGGCAGTGGTGATACGATTCGCCGTCTCTTTTTTGGCGACCTGGAACCCATTGCCCTTCAACCTGGAGGAGCGAACACGGTGGTTCATCTTTACAACAAGGCTGATGATGTCACGATTGCCTATTGCACTTCCTACGATGTATTTCTGGCTGCCCGTCCGGGACGAGTCACCGAATTCGACCCCGCCGAAATCAAATAGAGATATGGTTAACGCCTTATCTAAGGGAGCATGGCATTATGTCGTCAATTGAGGAAGTGACAAAGACAATTGACCTGATCATTGCGCCTGTCGTCATGATCACAGCTTGTGCCATCGTGGTAAATGGCTTGATTGTGCGGTACGGTTCCCTCGGCGATCGCCTACGTACCGTCAACCACGAACTGAGCGACTTCCAGGAGTCCGATCTGGCTGACAATCAAAACAAAGCTCAGAGGGTACAAGAACTTGAATCCCTGCTGAGGGATCTGCTGAGGCACCATCATTTCGTGCATGATGCTCTTGTTCTTACTTATACTTCCATCCTAGTCTTTATGCTGGATATGCTGGTCATTGCCATAGCAGTCGCCATTAATGCCAATTGGCTATCACAGATGGCACTGATAGTCTTTCTCGGCGGAGTTGCCGTTCTATTTGGAGGAATAGTTTTGATTGCTTACGAGCTTCGCACATCTCACTATTCCATTCAATTAGAGGTGCATCGTATTTGTCGCCTGTGCCGCCACCAACACACTAAGCCAGTAGGAGAATGGCACTAAGAAAAGAGAAAATCGTTGAGGCAGCAGGGGTGCAGAGGAGCAAAGGAGCAGGGGAGAAAGAAGAAGTTTTAGGCATACGCACGGATACTTAGAAATTCCCCTCTGCGCCCCTGCTCCTCTGCCCCTCTGCAATCCTTACACTGCATACCCTTCAGCTTAACTTAGTGCCATTCGCCAGTAGGAAATTGAGCTAGTAGTCTGCCAACCCAAAAATGCTAAGTGAGGACTGGGGAAAGGGAAAAGGGTAAGGGATTTAAACCCTTTACCCCTTCCCCCTTCCCCCTTCTTCTTTACCCCGCCAAGTCACGAAAGCGAACTACTAGAAGCAAAATATTCGCAAAGACCTACGCATTCAATCGAGGGTAAGTTCTCGTGTTTTCACAACTCACTGCGGATGGCTCAAAACTCAACAACCCTGTTCTTTAAATTATCAGAGGTTTTGTCATGAAAATTGTTGTCATTGGTGGCAATGGACTGATCGGTAAGAAGCTTGTCAGCAGGCTACGTGAGCGCGGACATGAGACGGTAGCAGCGTCCCCTTCTTCAGGTGTCAATGCTGTTACAGGTGAAGGACTGGCTGAGGTGTTAGTGGGCGCTCAAGTTGTTGTCGATGTGACGAATTCACCCTCCTTTGAAGATGCGGCGGTGTTGGAGTTCTTCGAGAAGTCATCCCGAAACCTCCTGGCGGCGGAAGCAGACGCAGGTGTGGCTCATCACGTTGCAGTCTCAATCGTCGGTAGCGATCGCATCCCTGATAGCGGCTATATGCGTGCGAAAGTCGCTCAGGAAAAGTTGATCCAGTCCGCAGCAATACCCTATACAATCGTTCGCGCTACGCAGTTCTTTGAGTTCATCGAGACGATCATCGCTCAATTCCCCACGGATGGGCAAACAGTTCACTCGCCCCCTGCCTTTATCCAGCCCATCGGGTCAGATGACGTTGTTGCCGCGCTGGTCGATATCACATTGGAAGCGCCAGTGAATGGCATTATCGATTTAGCGGGTCCAGATCGGTTTCATTTTGAGGAAATCATTCGCCAATTCCTGAGTGCAACTCACGACTCACGTCAGGTAGTTGTAGACAGCCACGCCCGTTACTTTGGTGCAGCGTTGAACGATCAGCTCGTTCCGCAGGGCAACTCGCTCATCGGCTCGACCCGTTTTGAGGACTGGCTCAACCGCTCGATCGCTTAAAGATCAGCAATGAGAATTTAATGCTGACATCGGTTGAGTTGAGGACACAAAGTTCAACATCCCGTAACTACTGAGATTTGCAAAGCTCAACTCAACAGACACCTGTTTAATCCGCGATCTGCTTGATTCAGTATGAGGTCAAATCAGGCGGATTTATATCTACCAGTTTGTATTCACGCAAGGAGAACGGAAGTGTTTACTAGATTTTTCTCGCGAGTTGCATTCATGACTCTCTCCATATTCATAGCGCTCTCCATATTCGCAACTCTCCCCGTATTCGCAGCTTCAGCCAATGATTTATCTGCTGATACGTCTAAGGTAACGCTGGTCTTTGATCGCGCCCTTCCTAATGTGCCTGGAAAGAGTATCAAAGGCTTGCTGGTTGAATATGCGCCAAGTGGCTCAACACCCGCACATACCCATGCAGCCTCGGCTTTTATCTATGCAACAGTGCTGGAAGGTGCGATTCGTAGCAAAATCAATGATAATCCGGAGCAGGTGTATCACGCTGGTGAGAACTTTTTTGAAGTACCTGGCGATCATCATCGTGTCAGCGCAAATGCCAGTGATACTCAACCCATGCGTATGCTAGCCGTCTTTGTCGTCGATACAAATGAAGAGAGCCTGACCACACTGGACAACGAGTAAGACGCAAAATTGCACACAAGGATTTTTATGTATCGACACTACCGAAGTTGGAGCCGGAGACACTCTAGAGCTAGTGAATAGGGATGATAACAACATCACCGTTGCCGATGATATTACTCAACTTTATGTGCGTGAGCAGGACAATCCAGAATTACTTCATCACGCAGCTCACCTAAAGCATATCAGGTCTAACGACTTCCGGCTCAGTTCCTGGTAGTTTCCGCCAACCCGAATGATTAAGTCGCGTTTTAACTCAACTAACTTGAGTGGTGTAAATTGAGCGATCGCAGAACAATGAAGTTAATCGAGGTGGGCAGCAAGCTTCACCAATCTAAAGGAGAACAAAATGAAAACGCAGAAAGTATGGTTAATTACCGGAGCCTCCAGAGGCTTTGGGTTAGAAATTGCCAGAGCAGCCCTAGCAGCAGGCGACCAAGTAGTGGCAACGGTTCGCCAAGAGCCCGCACAACTCACCGCTACCCTGGACAATCACGCGAATCTGTACGTGGTACAGATGGATGTCACCCAGGAAGACCAGGTACAAACGGCTGTCAAGCAAGGCATTGCCCGTTTCGGTCGGGTTGATGTCTTAGTCAATAATGCCGGGTTTGGCATGGTCGGTGCGATCGAAGAAATCACGGATGCCGAAGTTCGCAAACAGTATGACACCAACGTATTTGGTTTACTCAACGTCACGCGTGCCGTGTTGCCCTACCTACGGCAGCAAAAATCTGGACACATCATCAATATCTCGTCTTTGTTTGGCTACGATGCAATTCCAGGCTGGGGATTGTATGGGTCTACTAAATTTGCAGTCGAAGGTCTTTCAAAAGGGCTAGCGGTTGAACTGGCACCGCTCGGCATCCAGGTCACGGTAGTGGCTCCCGGTCTTTTTAGTACCGACTTCCTCAGTACAGAATCCTATGTTGCCGCTAAAGCCATCATCGCCGATTACCAGGAAACAGTAGGACAGATGCGGAGCGGAGCCGATGCGCTCCACAGAAACCAGCCCGGTGATCCGAAAAAGTTTGCTCAAGTAATGCTTCAACTCGCTAATACAGACCATCCGCCACTGCATTTGCCCGTCGGCAATGACACGATCGCGATGTACCGAAGCAGCACCGCAAAAATGGCACAGGACATCGAAGCATGGTTGCCCGTCGCGACCAGTACCGACCATGACCAGCGCAGCGCAGCTTAGACCATTGCCTGACTTGTAATATTCATACATTCACACAGTATTTCTAAAGGAATTTTATCATGGGTACCGAACAGAAAGTCGCCATTATTACCGGCGCATCGCAGGGCATCGGCGCAGCCCTCGTCAAGGCATACCGCGATCGCAACTATCGGGTGGTCGCAACCTCGCGCTCAATTGAGCCATCGAATGATCATGCAATTCTCACAGTGCCAGGTGACATCGCGGATCGAAAAACCGCTGAGCTTGTGGTCTCCAAAGGTGTGTCCCACTTCGGGCGCATCGACACACTCATCAACAACGCTGGCATCTTCATCTCCAAGCCATTTACCCAATACACCGAGGCTGACTACGCGGCTTACCTGGGTACAAACGTCACTGGCTTTTTTCACATGACGCAACTTGCGATCGCAGAAATGGAGAAGCAGAGTAGCGGTCATGTTGTGCAGATATCGACGAGCCTAGTTGACAACCCGATCGCTGGCGTACCATCTGTACTTGCATCACTCACAAAAGGCGGACTGAATGCCGCGACCCGATCGCTGGCGATCGAGTATGCCAAGCGCGGTATCCGGGTGAATGCGATCGCGCTGGGTAACATCAAAACGCCAATGCACCCTGCCGAGACCCATGCACAGCTCGCTGCCATGCACCCAATTGATCGTATGGGCGAAATCTCTGACATCGTCGATGCCATCCTCTACCTCGAATCAGCCAACTTTGTGACGGGCGAAATCCTTCACGTCGATGGTGGTCAGAGTGCGGGACACTGATATCGCCTTGCGATTAGAAAAATGACTCTGACGCTCTCAAGCAAAATTGCGCGATCGTCTAACCTGCTGACCAAGGAGCGCATACCATGACCCCACTCGAAAAAGGCACGATCTACGAATTACGTATTTATGATGCCATGCCCGGACGACTACCAGCGCTGCTTTCGCGCTTCGAGAACCACACGTTACAGATTTGGGAAAAGCATGGCATCCGCCAGGCAGGATTCTGGACAACGCTAATCGGCGCGAGCGAGAATAATCGGCTCACCTACCTGCTTGCCTGGAACAGCATGGCTGAGCGCGAGGAGCGCTGGAGTGCATTCCTCACCGACCCCGAATGGATCGTGATCAAGGCCGAAACCGAGAAGGACGGTCAACTTGTGCAGAACATCAGCAGCGAGTTGCTGGCACCGACTGCCTTTTCCTCGGTGAAGTGAGCAGTGGGGGGAGTGACGGAACTTGAATCAGTTGCATCTGGTAGGCAGACTTCCCTCCACCGTCACAACTGAATCATGCAGACAATAACTCAAAGATATATATCTTGTTTCTATTAGCAGGCGTGGGACGATACTTATGTGGCCTAAAACAGAACTGATAGATTTACTCAAGATCAGGCATCCAATCATTCAGGCTCCGATGGTTGGCGCTTCCACACCTGAGTTGGTTGCGGCTGTTTCTAATGCAGGAGGTCTTGGCTCGTATGGTGGGGCGGCCACCCCACCAGCCAAACTTCGCTCCATTATCAGGCAAATTCGAGAGCTGACAGACCAACCATTTGGAGTTAACTTGTTTGCCCCAGCCGTTGAAGCGTATCAACTTACACCTGAGCAGCAAACACCGATATCTGAACTATTAACAAAATGGCACAACGAACTTGATGCCGGACCTGTACCCGAACCAATACCGATACTAGGCCCATTTGTAGATCAACTTACTGTCCTGCTTGAGGAGAAAATACCTGTTTTTAGTTTCCACTTTGGGCCTGCGCCAATTGAGGCAATTCGTGAGATACATGCGATCGGCTCAATTGTATTAGCAACTGCCACGATCGTCCGTGAAGCCAAAGCGCTAGTCGTTGCAGGAGTCGATGTCATCATCGCCCAGGGCTTTGAAGCTGGAGGTCATCGCGGCACCTTTGCGGTACCTTATGAACACGGATTGATTGGAACAGCAGCGTTAGTACCGCAAATAGCTGATGCGGTATCGGTTCCGGTCGTTGCGGCAGGCGGAATCATGGATGCTCGTGGAATCGTTGCGGCATTCGCACTTGGCGCAAGCGGGGTACAGATGGGAACCGCCTTTCTCGCCTGCCCTGAGAACAATATCCCAGAAGTCTATAGGCAGGCAGTACTCAAGTCTAAAGACGAAGACACAGTTATTACTGAAGTGTTTTCCGGCAAACCCGCCAGAGCCATCCGAAATCGATTTATCCGTGAAATGGAAAATAACAGGGATAAGGTGCTACCATTCCCGGCTCAGATGGCTATAGGACGGGTTTTGTATCAAACTTCTGCTCAACAATCAAGTCCAGATTTTGTCAGTATGTGGGCAGGGCAGGGAGCAGCATTAGCCGAAGCTCTCCCGGCAGGTGAGCTGATCGAAAAAATGATACAAGAATTTCTTGCCGTAACTGCTTCTTTACAACTTAAGTAAAAAGTTAAGAGTTCAGACCAAAGCCTCTCTAAATAACTGCTTGTAATAACCGCCAATTACGTTTGAAAGCGAGGTAGGCGTAATGAAAACGAATTTTGAGAACAAGTTCGAGAATGAACGTGAAAACTATCAAGGTGGAACTGATAGCCCGGATATTTTCGCCGAACGTGTCCGCAGCAACCAGCACCAGCTCACTTCCCAGTTAAGGCACCAGTACGATTTTATTGTTTGCGGATCTGGATCTTCTGGCTCGGTGGTTGCTCGCAGACTGGCAGAGAATCCCGATGTCAGCGTTCTGTTGCTTGAAGCTGGAGGCACCGATAATGTGCCAAATGTCATAGAAGCGAATCAATGGCCGATGAACCTTGGAAGCGATCGCGATTGGAGCTTCCAGGGACAGCCGAATCAATATGTGAACGGTCGTTCGATTCCGTTCTCAATGGGCAAGACACTCGGCGGTGGATCGAGCATCAACGTCATGGTTTGGGCACGCGGACACAAGCATGATTGGGATTTCTTCGCATCCGTTGCCAACGATCCGGCATGGAGTTATGAATCCGTCTTGAAGATTTATCGCCGCTTGGAAGATTGGCATGGCGTACCAGACCCAATGTATCGCGGAACGGGAGGACCGGTATTTGTCCAGCCCGCGCCGGAGCCAAACCCGATCGCACCCGCAACGGTCGAAGCAGCGCAGGTGGTGGGTATTCCTACTTTTGAAAATCCGAACGGACGCATGATGGAAGCGGCGAAGGGTGCTTCTATCAGCGATGTGCGAGTCCGCAATGGCAAACGCGAATCGATATTCCGCTCCTACGTCTACCCTTATATGGATCGGCCAAACCTGACGGTTCTCAGTCATGCACTGGTCACACGGCTAACGTTTCAGGGCAAGCGGGTCACTGGCGTGGAGATTTCTTATGGTGACGCGATCTATCGCATTGGTGCGGCAGTCGAAGTCGTGCTGTCACTCGGTGCAATCCATACGCCGAAAGTGCTGATGCAATCCGGTATTGGCGATGAGACCGAGTTGCGACGATTTGGAATTCCTGTCGTGCAGCATCTTCCCGGTGTGGGGCAAAATTTTCAAGACCACGTTGCATTTGATTGTGTCTGGGAATATGAAACTGCTCTCCAACCCAGAAACAACTTGTCCGAGGCAATCTTTTTCACGGGCCACCAGTCCGGGCTTGATAGTCCAGATCTATTTGTCTGTCAGGCCGAGGTGCCAAAAACCACTGCTGAGAATGCCATCCGGTTTGGGCTACCTGATGCAGGCTGGACGTTATTTGGGGCGATCGCGCACCCCAAAAGCCGAGGCCGTCTGCGCCTGACGGGAGCCAATCCATCCGACCCGATTCTAATTGATGCAAACACCCTGTCTGACCCGGACGATCTCAAAACCGCGATCGCCTGCGTAGAACTCTGCCGCGAAGTCGGTAACTCCGCTCCGCTTCGTCCGTTTGTTAAGCGCGAAGTCATGCCAGGTAATTTGAAAGGGGCCGAACTCGAACGCTTTGTTCGAGATGCGGCGACAAGTTTCTGGCACGAAACCTGCACCGCGAAGATGGGTCGAGATGACCTGTCGGTGGTGGATAGCAACCTGAAAGTGTATGGAATCGACAATCTCCGGATTGCGGATGGATCGATTTTACCGCGAGTAACGACCGGCAACACGATGGCTCCCTGCGTGATCGTTGGGGAGCGGGCAGCGGAAATTTTACAGCTAGAACACCAACTGCAAACCAGTGTAAAAACAGTCTCAGCCGCGCCATAAAATCACCGCGCTTTTCATTGGCAGACGCACATCTAAGTCGCGTGTTAACTGGGAGAACTTGAGTGGTGTAAATGGGGCGATCGCAGAAGAATGAAGTTAATCGAGGTGAGCAGCAAGCTCACAATTCAAAGGAGAACAAAATGAGTAGCAATCACGTAAACAGTCCAAACATGAAGCTCGAAGTTGTGGTTTTCACCGTTTCCGACGTTGATCGCACGAAGGCATTCTACGAGAATCTCGGCTGGCGACTCGATATTGACATCGCGGAGGGCGGCTACCGCAACGTCCATGTGACACCACCCAACTCGGACGCCTCGATCATCTTCGGCAAGGGAGTCACTCCAGCCAATTCTGGCTCGGTGCAAAACCTAGTCCTTGCCGTTGACGACCTCGACGCTGCCCGCGAAGACTTGATCGCTCGTGGTGTCAACGTCAGCGAAATCTTTCACTACGCTGGCGGCCCCTTCAACAACGCTGTGGAGAACCCACGCGTCAGCGGGCGTGACCCGGAAGGTCGTTCCTACTTCTCATTTGCCTCGTTTGAAGATCCAGACGGGAACCTCTGGCTGCTCCAGGAAATCACAACGCGGCTTCCCGGTCGCCTGTGGGACTCTCCACAAGCAGACATTGCAAAGCTTGCAACCCTTCTCCACGAGACGGCAGAACGCCACGACCATTACGAGAAGACTCACGCTGAGCATGACTGGTGGGACTGGTATGCGCCCTACCTGAGTGCGCGTCAGAATGGCAGCAGTCCAGAAGAGGCGGCCGCCGCCGCTGACCGTTACATGGATGAGGTCTTGCAAGTTCTTTCCAAATAATTGATCGCCTTTTCCTCGCTGCATTGAGCGATGGGGCGAGCGACGGAACTCAAACCCATAACTCGCCCCACCATCACAACTGAGTCATGTGGACAGACAATCCGTAACCTCAGTTAAACACAATTGGAGCAAGATCAATGTCTGAAAAAATCAACCCACTACGCCGCCGCTTTTTGGGCATTGCAGCCATGAGCATTGCTGCTACACAGCTAGGTCGATTCGGTTCTGCGATCGCCCAATCGAGCCAAACACAACCAAAGGAAACTGCCACAACTCAACCCGGAACCGTACAGTCCACTGACCCAAACGCAAGCCGCCCCTTTACCCGGAGTGCGAGGGACATTCGCGGTGCTTCACCGTATCTCCCGATCAAGAACGAACCCGCACCTAAGCTGATCGTAGATCCCCCGATCCCTGAGGGGTTGGCCCAGGGGATCTTCTGGACCCAGTACCGAGTAGAGAACTTGCGCATCGTACCCGTGTTTGGGGCCGGTGCCATCCAGACATCTCCACGGGTCGGGCATCTGCACATAACCGTCGATGACCTGCCCTGGTGGTGGGCGGATGCGAGTGACACCAACACAATCGACATAGCCGGGCTGCCGCCCGGTCAACACAAGGTGAAGATCGAGTTGGTTGACCCTAATCACAAAGTCTTCCCCGGACAGGTGGTGACGCTGACGTTCACTGTACTTAACTACAAGCGCGCGCACGCGCACTAATGGAACCTCTATGCCCGGCCCGCCGGAGCAGAAGAGCATCTAAGACTGCTCGATCTGCGACGCTACAGGCAATTGAACTCCAAGCACTGGTGGGAGAGACCGTTGCTGCCAGCGTAGATCGTGATCGCCCGCCAGAGGTATTGGTACTGATAAAACTAGTCTCAGCATGAGAGAGGAAGACACAGTGAGTATGATCGTTAAAGCTGCTGCCGTGCAGATCAGCCCCGTGCTGTACAGTCGGCAAGGTACCGTGGAAAAGGTCGTGAAGAAGATTCGTGAGCTGGGTCAACAAGGCGTCCAGTTCGCCACTTTCCCCGAAACCATCATTCCCTATTACCCTTACTTCTCCTATGTGCTAGCCCCGTTCGCGTTGGCAAAGGAACATCTGCGGTTGCTTGAAGAGTCGGTCACGGTGCCTTCTGCCGAGACCCAGGCGATCGCCGAAGCCGCAAAGGAAGCAAACATGGTCGTTTCAATCGGCGTCAATGAGCGCGACGGCGGCTCGATCTATAATACACAGCTTTTGTTCGACGCAGACGGTACGCTGATCCAGTGCCGCCGCAAGCTTACGCCGACTTATAACGAGCGGATACTCTGGGGTCAGGGTGACGGCTCAGGTCTGCGCGCCATCGATAGTGCCGTTGGGCGCATCGGACAACTTGCCTGCTGGGAACATAACAATCCTTTGGCACGTTATGCCCTGATTGCCGATGGTGAGCAAATCCACTCGGCGATGTATCCGGGATCGTTCGCCGGCCAGCTGTTCGCGGAGCAAGCGGAAATTAATGTCCGCCAACACGCCCTTGAATCCGCCTGCTTTGTCGTCTGTGCAACCGCGTGGCTAGATGCCGATCAGCAGGCTCAGATCATGAAGGATACGGGTTGCGCGATCGGGCCGATTTCGGGTGGCTGCTTCACTGCGATCGTGAGTCCCGACGGACGGATCATTGGCGGGCCGCTCCAAGCTGGTGAAGGCGAAATAATCGCTGATCTCGACTTTACCCAGATCGATGCCCGCAAAAGACTTATGGACGCGCGCGGTCACTACAGCCGCCCCGAACTGCTCAGTTTGTTGATTGATCGCACGCCCGCATCGCACGTCCATGAACGCACCGCCTACCCCAATGCTAATGGCTCGCGCGCGGTCGTCGAGGAGAGAACTGTCGAGGTTCTCTAATTCCACTGGCTCTATCCGAACGCAACGACAGGGAGGTCAGTGCATGTCTAAAAAAATTAATCATAATCGCCGCTACTTTTTAACAACTATGCTTAAAACTATTGCTGCCACTCAGCTTGGCATAATCGGTTGCACCACACAGCACGCTACGTTAGCAACGGCTGAGTTACCGATTGAAGGCGAACTTCCGTCTTTTGTTGGCGCAACCACATGGCTTAATTCAAAGCCATTAACGGTTGACGGACTGCGTGGAAAAGTCGTGCTGATCAACTTCTGGACGTATACCTGCATCAATTGGCTGCGCCAACTCCCTTATGTTCGCGCGTGGGCCGAGAAGTATAAGGATCAGGGACTAGTAGTAATTGGTATACATACGCCGGAGTTTGAATTCGAGAAGAATATTGATAATGTCCGCCGAGCCTCAACAGAAATGAGAATTGACTACCCGATCGCCGTAGATAACAATTATGCGGTATGGCGTGCTTTCGGAAACCGTTATTGGCCGGCCCTTTATTTTATAGACACGCAAGGACGCATTCGTCATCACCAATTCGGCGAGGGCGAGTACGAGCAATCGGAAAAGGTAATTCAACAGCTACTGTCTGAGTCTGGAACTGGCCGTGTCGGTCAAGAAATGGTCGAAGTCGATGCTCGCGGTTTTGAGGCTGCTGCCGATTGGAACAGCCTGAAATCGCCTGAAAACTACCTCGGCTACGAAAGAACGGAGAATTTTGCGTCTCCCGGCGGCGCGGTGTTAAACAAGCCTCATTTATATACCGCCCCCGCGCAATTGAAACCTAATCAATGGGCGCTTTCGGGCGATTGGACTATAGGAAGACAAGCCATTGTACTGAACAAGTCCGGTGGGCGGATTGCGTACCGCTTCCACGCACGCGACCTTCATCTCGTGATGGGGCCGGTCGAGCGAGGAATGTCCGTGCGGTTTCGCGTGCTTGTAGACGGGCAGCCGGTAGTTGCAGCTCACGGACTTGATGTCGATGTGCGAGGCGAAGGAACAGCTACCGAACAGAGGTTGTACCAACTGATCCGACAGCCGAAGCCCATCAGCGATCGACAGTTCGAGATTGAGTTTCTGGATTCCGGGGTGGAGGCTTTTGCATTCACGTTCGGTTGATAACGCAAACAGATACGTCTTCGCAACGAGCGACAAGAAGGTAAATAATATGACGATGAAATCCACACATGACAGCCCAATTCTCGTGACTGGAGCGGCAGGTGATCTCGGTGCGATCGGCCGCCACCTCACCGCAATGCTACTCGCCAAAGGGCATAAGGTGCGCGCCTTAGTTCGGCGGGAGGATGAACGCGCTGAGAGCCTACGCCAGCTTGGAGCCGAGGTTGTGCAGGGCGATCTGACCGACCTGAGCTCGATGCACCGGGCGATCAAAGGTTGCGCACGCATCTACTTCGGAATGTCGGTCTCGCCGGCTTATCTCGAAGCCACGGTCAACACTGCTGCGGTGGCGCGCCACCACGGGGTCGAGGCTTTCGTGAACATATCGCAGATGACGGTGACGCAGATGAGCATCACCGAAACCACCCCAAGTCCGCAGCACAAGCTGCACTGGCTTGCGGAACAGGCATTGGCGTGGTCGGGGCTGCCTGTCGTCACGGTGCGGCCGACGGTCTTCCTTGAAGGCTTCTTTCTACGTCTCGCCGCTGCTGGTGCCCGGGACAGCGATGAACTGGCGCTGCCGCTAGGTAACAGCAAGACCTCGCCTATCTCGGCTGTGGATGTAGCGCGCGCCGTTTCTGTGATCCTCGACGATCCTGCCTCGCACATTGGTCATGTTTACAATCTAACCGGATTTGAGTCGGCCGATCTGCACCACTACGCGCGCGTCTTTTCCGAGGCACTCGGCCGAACTATCCGCTATCGTAACGTGCCGCTCTCCGAGTGGGTTGATACGCTTCGTAAGTTTGGGGTGCCGACGCACCTCGTCAACCACCTCGCAGTGATGGCTGAACTTCACGCGCAGGGGAGGTATGACCGCATGACGGATGACCTGTTCAAGCTCACCGGCAAAACGCCGACGAGCTTGTACGACTTCGTGAAATTGCACGCCGCCGAATTCACGCCCAGTAAAGCCACGGCTTGAGGGGTTTCGTCGGTTCTTCATGCTGAGGTTGTCAATTTCAACAAAAAAGGAGTTTTCAAATGCGATCTGACATTGTTCCAGGGACGGTCTTCCCCGACTACGAGCTGCCCGATCACACCACAAAGCGCCGGAAGCTCTCCGATCTGCAAGGACAACATCCGATGATTCTCGTCCTCAGCCGCGGAGGGTACTGCCCCAAGGATCGCCGACAGGCTGAAGGACTTGTCCAACTCCATCGTGAGCTTGAGGTCGGCTATTGCCGGCTGGTCACGATTAGCACCGACAATATCACCGAGACGAATGAATATCGCAGTGGTGTCGGGGGCCACTGGCCTTTCCTCTCTGATGCGGGACGTAGAATCCAAAAAGACCTCGACATCGCCGAATACACTGACCCTCTCCACAATCCCATGATCCCCTACACGATAGTCCTGGAGCCGGGTCTGGTCATTTATAAAATCTACATGGGTTATTGGTTCTTCGGGCGACCCACTCTCGAAGAACTCCGCCAAGACCTACGCGCCGTTCTCAAGAAATGCCGACCGGACTGGGACATCACAACACCTGAACTGAAAGCGACGTGGCAGGAAGGCCGCAAGGAACTCTTCTACCCGTACGGCAAAACTTACGCCCAAACGCTCGGTGAACAGGATTAGAAATGGATTTGAAAGAACAGATGGCAAGCCGCGAAAGCTCCGGTCAGCAGTTGCAAGCACTTGGCATCAAGCTTCCGGTGCTGCCTGAGTCGTTCGGCACCTATGTGAAAGCTAGGCAGACGGGCAATTTGTAGTTACTGTGGGCTGGACTCTCTGGTGGAATATCCTGCATAGAGTTTTGTCATCGGAAGACAAGCAAGTTGAGTTGAATCCGATTGGAAGAAGATAAATGTCCGAAAAAATCAACTATCAGCGTCGCCGCTTCTTAGCCACTGCGGCCATGACCATTGCTACTACACAGCTAGGCATATTCGGTTCTGCCAAAGCACAATCAAGCAAAACAAAACCAGCAGTTGTGTCCATGATGAAGCAGGGGACAAACACGTCGTTCGGCTCACTAAAGCAGATCGATGCCGGTGTGCTGAATGTCGGATACGCTGAAGCTGGTCGCGCGAATGGTCGTCCGGTAATTCTCCTGCACGGATGGCCCTACGACATTCACAGCTATGTCGATGTCGCTCCTTTGTTAGCATCGGCGGGGTACCGGGTGATCGTTCCATATCTGCGCGGCTATGGTATGACGCGCTTTCTTTCAAGCGAGACGTTCCGGAATGGGCAGCAGTCGGCGATCGCTGTCGATATTATTGCACTGATGGATGCGCTGAAGATGGAGAAGGCGATCCTCGCTGGTTATGATTGGGGGGCACGCACCGCCAACATTATTGCGGCACTCTGGCCAGAACGCTGCAAGGCACTCGTCTCCGTGAGTGGTTATTTGATCGGCAGCCTTGAAGCCAACAAGACACCACTGCCGCCGCAGGCCGAACTCGAATGGTGGTATCAATTTTATTTTGCGACGGAGCGGGGCCGCGCTGGCTACGAAAAATACCGGCATGACTTTAACAAGCTCATCTGGCAGCTTGCCTCGCCGAAATGGAACTTCGATGACGCGACGTTTGAGCGTAGTGCCGCATCCTTCAACAATCCGGATCACGTCGGTATCGTCATCCATAACTACCGCTGGCGGCTCGGCTTAGCCAAAGGCGAGTCGAAGTATGACGAGATTGAAAAGCGGCTCGCCGCAGCCCCCGCGATCGCCGTACCCACCATCACCCTTGAAGGTGATGCCAACGGTGCGCCGCACCCAGATGCCACTACCTATGCAAGAAAATTCTCGGGCAAATACGCACACCGGGTCATCAACGGCGGTGTCGGTCACAACCTGCCGCAGGAAGCACCGCGGGAGTTTGCCAAGGCCGTCGTCGAAGTTGACGGTTACTGATGGAGTTTAGCCTAAGTTGTGAAACGGACAATTTGCAGCAAAGAGACAAGACCATGACCAAACTGAAAAAAGTACATTACAAAACCAAAGCCCGCACCGCAGGTATCTTCGTCCTGTCGCAACTCCTCGTCGCGTTCTTGGTAGCAACGGTGTTTCTGGTACCGCCTGCTCGCCTGCTTGCACAACAATTCGCTCAGACCGGCGCACAAACCCAGGTCGCAGGCAAGGCGACCGAAGACAACGCCATCCGTCCCTTCCGCGTTCACGTCCCGCAACAGGCGATCGTCGATCTCCGCAGACGTATCGTGGCGACCCGTTGGCCTAACAAGGAGACTGTCGCCGACCAGTCGCAGGGCGTGCAACTGGCGACAATGAAGCAGCTCGTCCGTTACTGGGGAACGAAGTACGACTGGCGCAAAGCCGAGGCGAAACTGAATGCCTTACCGCAGTTCCTAACGAACATCGACGGACTAGACATTCACTTTATCCACGTCCGCTCCAAAAATCCTAACGCTTTGCCATTGCTCATCACGCACGGATGGCCCGGATCGGTATTTGAACAGCTAAAGATCATCGGCCCACTGATCAACCCGACGGCCTACGGGGGACGCCCAGAGGATGCCTTCGACCTGGTCATCCCGTCGATTCCGGGCTACGGCTTCTCCGGCAAGCCGACGGGCACTGGTTGGGACTCCGACCGCATCGCGCGAGCCTGGGCGGAACTGATGAAACGCCTCAGGTACACCCGCTACGTCGCCCAGGGCGGCGATTGGGGGTCTCCCATCTCTAGCGCGATGGCGCGCCAGGCACCGACAGGATTACTCGGCATCCACCTCAACTTGCCAGCAACGATACCACCAGAGGTGGCTGCGGTACTCGCCTGCGGCGGGCCCGCGCCGACGGGACTCTCCGAGAAGGAGCGCGCGGCGTTCGATTCACTAGACGCGTTAAAGAACAAACGGACCTACGCCGCGGTGATGGGTACGCGACCGCAGACAGTTGGGTACGGACTGACGGACTCACCGATCGGACTCGCAGCTTGGATGCTCGGGCATCCAGGCTTCACGCAGTGGACGTACAACGGCGGTGATTCGCAAAAGTCCCCGACGAAAGATGAGGTGCTGGACGACATCACGCTGTACTGGCTGACGAACAGCGCGGTCTCGTCAGCTCGGCTGTACTGGGAGAACAACACCAACATCTTGAACGCGATCGCGCAGAAGACCACCGATATCTCGCTCCCGGTGGCCATCACGGTATTTCCAGAGGAGATATATCGAGCTCCAGAAACATGGGCGCGCCGCGCCTATCACAACCTGATCTACTTCCATGAGGCTGATAAGGGCGGCCACTTCGCGGCGTGGGAACAGCCGCAACTCTTCTCTGAGGAGATTCGCGCGGCGTTCAGGTCACTACGTTAGTTCAACACTAAGCAATTCACACGACAAACATCAGACAGGGAGAATAGGATGACTCAATATGATTACATCGTAATTGGTGCAGGGTCTGCTGGTTGCGTGATCGCCAACCGTCTTACAGAAGACAGTGAAACAACCGTATTACTCCTCGAAGCGGGTAATCCAGATACGAAACCAGAAATTCAAATTCCGTCAGAACACCTGAGCTTACTAGGCTCTAAGGTAGATTGGAGCTATTTCTCCCAATCGCAACCCTACCTCAACGATCGCAAAATCTTGGCGGCAGCAGTACGATTAATTTCATGATTCATCATGCCAACGCTGATGACATGCAATACGAACGCACCAACCATTATTATTGGCGAAAAAGCAGCCGATTTAATTAAAGCCAGTCGTAGACAAACTGTAATCACCAGCTATCAACAGAGGTAATAATGGAAACAGCAGATGTAATTGTGATTGGAAGTGGTCAGGGCGGAGTTCCACTCGCGGCTGACTTTGCTAAGGCAGGTCGAAACGTCGTTTTATTTGAACGCGATGCGTTAGGCGGCAGTTGCATAAACTATGGCTGCACACCTTCTAAAGCCTTTTTAGCCGCAGCCCATGCCGCAGGCCGCGCTCGACAAGCTGCAAAGCTAGGCATACACGCACAGGTTGAAGTCGATTTTTCTACGGTGATGGAGCGTGTGCGTAGTATTCGCAACCAGTTTAACCAGGGTACTAAGCGGCGACTAGAGAGTGCAGGGGTTAGAATTGTCTGTGCTGAAGCCGCTTTCACCGGAGAGCGAACTGTAAGCGGAGGCGGTGTGACGGTGCAGGCTCCGATCATTGTGATCAACACAGGAACATCCTCTACTATTCCTGACTTTCCTGGTTTAGCTGGAACGCCTTATCTCACCAACCGAAATTTCTTTGATTTGCAGCAGATTCCGCCTCGGTTGCTCGTGGTCGGCGGTGGCTATATTGCCCTGGAGTTAGGGCAGGGAATGGCACGTTTAGGGAGCCAAACTGAATTGATTGTGCGGGGCGATCGCTTGCTGGCTCAAGAAGAATCCGATGTCAGTGCTGTGCTTGCTGATGCCTTTGAGCAAGATGGAATTGGACTGCATTTCAATGTGACGGTTCAGCAGGTTGCTCATACCAACGGTGTGTTTACTCTAACGCTGAACAATGGTGAAGTACTCGATGGGGAAGCATTGTTGATTGCAACTGGGCGCAAACCGAATACTGGAGCATTAAATACTGCGGTGACAGGTGTTGAATTAGATGCACAGGGTTTTATTAAAATCGACGATCAGTTTCAGACTACTCATTCTGGAATTTATGCGATCGGGGACGCTGCCAAACAGCCTGCTTTTACCCATGTTTCTTGGGAAGACTATCGTCGCTTGAAAGCCATTCTGTGTGGCGAACACCGGACACGCAACGATCGGGTGTTAGGCTATGCCGTTTACACTGAGCCGCAAGTGGGCCGGGTCGGGATGACGCTAGAGCAGGCTCAGAAACAGGGTATCTCTGCGCGCGAAGTCACTCTGCCGATGGCTCACATCGCTCGCAGCATTGAGTGGGGACATGATCTCGGTTTCTACCGCATGGTCATCGACACCCAGACGAATTTGATTTTAGGAGCAACGCTGGTAGGGTACGAAACGGCTGAACTCGTGCATGTCTTTTTGTCACTTATGGAAGCTAAAGCAACGTGGCAGTTACTCGAACAATCGGTTCACATTCACCCAACTTACGGTGAGGCTTTGCCCAGTCTCGCAAGGCTACTTGTTGGAGATGATATGCCAACCTGTCCCAATATGTAAGAAATATCTGAATCGAAAGCTTAAACTGAGCCAAAAATATGAAAATTTATCAGGAAGATTTAGATTGGGCGGTTTCCCAAGGCTTAATTACAGCCGAACAAGCCAATACGTTATGGAATGCACTTTCAACGCGTCACAGCCAGCGTCCGCAATTTAATTTTGTGAACGTCACTTTTTACTTGGGGGCGTTAATTGTCATCTCAGCCATGACTTGGTTCATGACATTAGCGTGGGAATCATTTGGTGGCAGTGGGATTTTTTTCTTAACCAGCATTTATGCCTTGTGCTTTGTACTTACAGGAAGCAACCTCTGGTGGCGACAAGAAATGAAAATCCCCGGAGGTTTGCTATTTACCATTGCAGTTTCCTTGACTCCTTTAGCAATTTACGGACTGCAACGCGCCACAGGATTTTGGACTCAAGGCAACCCCGGTACATATCGAGATTTTTATATCTGGATTAAAGGCAGTTGGTTTTTGATGGAGTTGGGAACCATCATTGCAGGTTTAGTTGCCCTCAAGTTTGTGCGTTTTCCCTTTTTAACTGCTCCCATCGCCTTTTCGCTATATTTCATGTCGATGGATATCACACCATTATTGTTTGGAGAAAAAACCTACAATTGGCAGCTACGATTATTAGTTTCCTTGTGGTTTGGTCTCGGTTGCATTGTGGTCGCTTATCTAGTTGATATCCGCACCCGTAGACGCGATGGTGATTTTGCTTTTTGGCTATATCTGTTTGGGTTACTTGCCTTTTGGTTTGGTCTAACTTTAATGGGAGACAGTAATGAATTTCAAAAATTTCTCTATTGTTTGATTAATTTAGGGTTAATCTTGCTGTCGGTATTGTTAAAAAGAAAAGTTTTTATTGTTTTTGGTTCATTGGGTGTATTTGGTTATTTAGGACACTTAGCCTACAGCATCTTTCAAAATGCAATCTTATTTCCGTTTGCGCTAACATTTTTGGGAATATTTATTATCTATTTAGGAACTTTATATCAACGCAATAGTAGGAATATTGAGCTTTTTTTAGAACGTCTATTACCAGACACTGTGAGGGGCTTCTTACCCAGAGAGTAATAAGAGTCCTTTCTTTCTGGTCTATCAACGTTCAATGCCACACAGCAAAGGACATAAGGAAATGGCAGTAAGAAAAGCTCTAAGCTATGTGGAATAAGGACTACGGCTTTTAAAGCTATTGAACAGTGCCGGGATGAGTCAGGCAATTGTCTTTGATGCAGTTTCATGGAAGCGATTGCCGATAAAGTTCATCGCAAAGAGCGATCGCTGTGCAGACAAGCAAAGATCATTGTAGAGTTGTTCTACTTGTGTTGGATTGCTGGTTGAGAGTGAGCTGACAATCGAGATATGATTGCCAAACAGTTGACCGATAGAGCCATCAGCTTTGGCAAACTCGCGGATCAACCCAAAGATTTTGACCCAGGAAGTTTCCCCTAATCCCCCATAAATCGTAGGAATCACCAGATTGAGTAGACCGCTTTGACGTAACTGCTCAATCTCATGGATAGGACGGCTGCCACCATTGCGATCGCCTTCGGCGCAGCGAAGCTGATCGCGATCTACGGCTGTTTTGGCAAATTCCTGGGCAAGTTGATGACCGATAGCAAGGAAATTAAGCGGTTTTGTTGTTTCTAGTAATTGCACCATATTTAGTTCTCCTTGGAAACTTTATTTTTCTCGCTGCCTCATTTGCTTGTTAGATTATCAGGTGATCCCAAAATCTCGTCGCCAATTTCAGCAGAAATACGTTGAGCTAACTCCATATCTGGTATTTCGTTTTCGTTCTGCGTTCCCACCTCTGCAATTAGTCGTGCAAAGGCACTAGGAGAAGCAACCATCAACCCGCGAGCTGGCTTGTCGCTCAAAACGCCGATCGCATGGGCGGTACCAGGAGGAATCAGGAAGGTTTCGCCAGCTTTCAGCACAACCTTGTTTTCACCTGCCCAGACCGTGAACTCCCCTTCTAAGACATAGAGTTGTTCAGAGTAGCGCGTGTGGCGATGGAGAGGTGTTTGTGTACCAGGTGGGAAGTAGCCTTCGATCAGATCGTATTTACCTTCGGTTGTTGTGCGATCGGCAATGATGCTGAGGCGAGAACCAAAAAGCCAGAAAGATTGGATCATGAGATTGCTCCGATTAATGCGTGAGTTGTTTTCAGCATTCAACTGAATTTAGCTTTGGTGTAACAAGGGGTGGGATGAATTGAACTGATACCTCTAATCCATTCGATGTCCAATTCGTTCATGAAATCAGCTAGTAGTTCGCTTTCGTGACTTGGCGGGGTAAAGGGGAAGGTGGGGCCCCCTCTGGGGATAAGGGGCAGGGGGAATGGGTAAAGGGTTTAAATCCCTTACCCTTTTCCCTTTTCCCTTTCCCCAGTCCTCACTTAGCATTTTTGGGTTGGCAGACTACTAGTGGAAATCTACTTATATCAATTTACATTGAAGCTGCATAGAAAAGAGCTTCAAGAATAAAGTCA